>JBEIJP010000244.1:0-5177 GCA_040380245.1 Acidobacteriota bacterium
GGTGAATGGCTGATCGGCAATGGCTATACCCGTCCGGAGCGGCTGGCCATCCAGGGTGGCTCGAATGGCGGCCTGCTCGTCGGGGCCGTCCTCAACCAGCGGCCGGAACTCTTCGGCGCCGCCATCCCCCAGGTCGGCGTGATGGACATGCTCCGCTTCCACAAGTTCACCATCGGCTGGAACTGGATCGCCGATTATGGATCGAGCGAGAACCCGGAGGAGTTCAAGGCCCTCTACGCCTACTCTCCGCTCCATAACCTGCGGAAGATCGCCTACCCGCCGACCATGGTCACCACCGCGGACCATGACGACCGGGTCGTCCCCGCCCACTCCTTCAAGTACGCCGCCACCCTGCAGGAACACCAGCAGGGCAATGCGCCCGTCCTCATTCGCATCGAGACCAAGTCGGGCCACGGCGCGAGCAACACCGCCAAGCAGATCGAGGGCACCCGTGATGTCTACGCCTTCCTCTTCAAACACCTGGGGGTGACGCCGCGCTGAGCGACTCCCCCCACGAAGGTTGCCCTACCGCTGGGGCCCACGGCCACTCCTGGCCTGGGCCCTTCTTTTTTGCTTCGCCGCAATCGACTTTGCAAATCTCCCGTGTGAAGGTACGATCTCGTCCGTCGCCAGGGAACCGGAGATCAGCCAGCCAGAACCAGGATGACACCCAATTCACAGTTGTTTGGTTCCTTTCTTTTCCAGGATGGGTCTGCCCCGCGCACTGGCTACCTCGGCATCGAGAGTGCAGTGTGCCGGACATGGCAAGCTCACGGGAACCATTCGCTGCCGAAGCAGGAAGTGACCTTCTTCCTGCTTCGAATCAACACCAGACTAGTGCTTCACTGATGACCGGAGGAAAGATGAGACTGACCGACACGAATGGCGCGGCGCGCGCCCAACGCCAAACTTTTGCAACACAAAGATTGATCCTCTTCCACCTGCTCTGCTGTCTGATGCTGTTTATCCAATCGGGCGCATCCGCCCAGGTGACGACAGCGGATGTGGTCGGCTCTGTCACCGACAATACCGGCGCGGTCCTGCCCAATGCCCAGGTGACGATCACCAATCTGGGAACCAACGCGACCCGTGTCAGTTCAACCAACGCGGAGGGGGATTACACCTTCAACCTCCTGCCGATTGGTCAGTACTCCATCCGCATCGAGGTGAGTGGGTTCAAGGTCTTTACCGTGTCGAACCTGACGCTGGTCGCCGGGGACCGAACCCGCCTCGACGCGAAGATGGAGGTAGGGGCGACCACCGAGGTGGTCAATGTCACCGTCGAGTCCAATGTGCTCCAGACGGACTCCTCGACGATCGGGACGGCAATCACCGGAAAACTGGTCCAGGAGCTGCCCCTCAATGGCCGCAACTATGTCCAGTTGGCCCTGCTCGTCCCCGGCGTCAGCGCCGGCCCTCCCAATGGACTCGCGACGGGAAACCGCCCGGACGATCGGCGACTCAGCTCCTCCTACTCGGTCAATGGGCAGGATCCGATCGTCAACAACAACATGATCGATGGCATGGACAACAATGAACGCGTCATCGGGACCATCGGCGTCCGCCCCTCGATCGATGCCATCCAGGAATTCAAAGTACAGACCAACCTCTACAGTGCCGAAGTCAGCCGCACCTCCGGCGGAGTGGTCAATATCCTCACCAAATCGGGAACGAACGAGTTTCACGGCACGCTCTTCGAGTTTCTCCGGAATGACAAGTTTGACGCGAACGGGAACTACAACTTCACCGGCGGCGCGACGCTCCCCAAACAGAAGTTCCGACAGAATCAGTATGGCGGCAGTATCGGTGGCCCAATCCGCCGGGATCGAACCTTCTTCTTTGGAGACTACGAGGCATTATCGATTCGTCAAGGTTTGGGGATCACCGCGACGATTCCAACCGCCAGGCAACGCATCGGGGATTTTTCCGAAAACTGCACGGGCGGATTCAATGCGCAAGGGATCTGCGCCAACGCCGCACAACAGATCAGCTTCATCAATGCGCTCGGTAATGCGCCAACCGGCCCAGTCCCCTTCAACCGGCTTGACCAGGGAGTCTATGCGGCCCTGCGCGATCCCATCGCTCTTCGGTTTGGAGCGCTCCTGCCCTTGCCAACCGGCCCGGGTATCAACACGGTCAACTTCGCCTCCTCCCCCGTCCGCACCCAGGACGCCTCCACCTTCGACGCACGCATCGATCACCGTCTGAACGACAAGACGAATCTTTTCGGTCGCTACTCCTTCAATGATGTCACCACCCTGCAGCCGCCCGGCTTCCCGGCGGCGGCAAATGGAACGAATCCCGGCGGGGTCTTCAACTTTGCCGGCCCCAACGAGTCGAGAGCCCAGAACATCCAACTCAACCTGGTGCGCACGATCAGGCCCAATCTGCTGCTCGAGCTGCGGACTGGCTATACGCGCGTCGCCATCCAATCAAAGACGATCAACGATGGGAAGAACTCGGCGAACGATCTGGGCTTCCCCTGCAATGCCGTCAGTTGCGTCAATATTGGCGACGAACAGACCTACGGGCTGCCGCGGGTCGTCATCCAGGGATTCCAGGATCTGGGCGACGCCTGGTTCGTGCCCTTGCTCAACTTCAGCAACACCTTCCAGTACAATGGCACCCTCACCTGGACGCGCAACGCCCACAATGTCAAGATCGGAGGATTGCTGATCCGTCGCCAGTTCTCCTTCACGCAGAGCCGCTCCGGCCGTGGCGGCTTCACGTTCAACGCACACGCCAACAATGCCCCGGCCCCACTCAACTTTGGGCTGGCCAACTTCATTGTCGGGGCCCCGGTGGCCATCGAACGGGTGACGAGCCTCTACAAACCCGGCTACCGAACGTGGGAGACCGGCGCCTTCATCCAGGATGACTGGCGGGTCAACAACTGGCTGACTCTCAACCTGGGTCTGCGCTATGACCTCTTCACCGCCAAGACCGAACAGTACAACCGGCTCTCCAATTTTGATCCCGTGACGGCCACCATCCTCGCCGCCGGGGAGAACAGCGATCCCGCGGTGGGGATCCGCAACGACTACACCAACATTGCCCCGCGTTTTGGTTTCGCGGCGACGATCGCCTCGGGGACCGTGCTGCGGGGCGGGGTCGGGTGGAGCTTCTTTCCCGGCGATTACGCCTCGAACGGGCTCCTCAAGAACGCCCCCTTCACGGCGGCCTTCACCTGCGGGACTTCGGTGACGGGAAGCTTGACCAACACCGGATGTCCGACTGGAACAGGCAGCTTTGCACAGGGAGCGCCTCGTCCGGTCGATCCCAGCGCCTTCCCACGCGTCAATGGCGCGCTCAACCTCGCCGCGATCATTCCATCGACCATTGGGGCCTTGGACCTCGACTTCAAATCGTCCTACAACATCCAATTCAACCTGACGCTCGAAAAACAGATCGGCAACAACCTCGTCAGCATCGCATACATCGGGACCCAGGGCCGCCGCATGGCCATGGCGATTCCGGACATCAACCGCGCCCTTCCCAGCGGTACCTCCGTCCCGAACCCGCGCCCCTTCGCGACGCGGGCCCCCCGGGTGACGACAATCGGGTACCTCACGCCAAGCGGCAATGCCAGCTACAATGCGCTCCAACTCAGCTACAATCGGCGCTTCTCGCGTGGCCTGAGCGTCACCTCCGGCTTTACCTGGGCCCATGGCGTCGATGAAGTCACCGGCCTCGGAACCAGCACGGGCGGCTATGGAATGTTCGCCGGACCGTTCGACCAGGTCGTCGCCAACGTCAAACGCTACGACCGCGCGACAAGCGATTTCAACATCAAGTACCGCTGGTCCTTCGGGGGCAATTATGAGATCCCCTGGGGACGCAATCTCAAGGGGTTCGCCGGACACGCCCTGGGTGGATGGCAGGCCAACGGCACGGTCACCTGGCAAACGGGATTGCCCTTTACGGTGGTCAATCAGCAGAACGTCAGCGGAGTCATCGGTGGCGGCGGCGAGCGGCCCAACCGGTTGCGGGAGGAACTTCGCGTCGCCAAACCGACCGTGGGAGTCGCCGGACAGTTTCTCGATCCCGCGGCCTTCGCCCTCCCTGCGAACTTCACCCTGGGGAACTCCTCCCGGAATCAGGGGTACGGACCCAACCAGAGCGTGATCAACGCCTCGATCTTCAAGACCTTCACCATTCGTGAAGGACTGGATCTGCAATTCAGGACGGAGGTCTTCAACGTCCCGAACCACCCGGTCTTTGGAAATCCAAACTCACAATTTGGAAATCCAAACTATGGGAAGATCACGACGACCGCGGGGGTCTATACCCTCGCCAGATTCAGTTCGCCTTGAAGCTTCTCTTCTAGTCAGGGGGACGGGAGAGGGGCGAGGGGGAAAGGAGTCCATCCTGGGTGCGCGGGCCTCGGGCCCGCACGCCTTTCCCCTCCTCGCCCCTGCCCCCCTATTCTGCGGAGGAGAACGATGGTGGATCACCAACTCGACCTGAGCCCGCTCAACCGGGCGATTGATCGATTAGACGAAGGCCTGGCGCGTTATCGCCGAGAGATCGGTGATCTCCAAATCCGCGACGGACTGATTCAACGGTTTGAGTTCACCTACGAAATCAGCCACAAGATGCTCAAACGCTATCTGACGTTGACCTCCCCTTCCCCCACACAATACAACGAGATGGCCTTTCAGGACCTGATTCGCACCGGTAATGAGCAGGGGCTGCTTCTGGGAGCCTGGCCAGACTGGAAGCGTTACCGCGACATGCGTTCCAAAACCAGCCACACCTACGACGAGGACATTGCACTGGAAGTCGTCAGTGGCATCCCGGCTTTTCTCGCCGAGGCCCGTCATCTTCATGATCAGATCAAAGCCCGCCTCACATGAAACAGCCCCCCCTTTGATCGACCTCCATCCTGACCACTGGGTCATCGTTCGCGACATCCTGCAGAAGCTTGTGCCGCAGTATGAGGTGTGGGCCTTTGGTTCCCGTGCCACCTGGAAGGCCAGGGAATTTTCTGACCTGGATCTGGCCATCATTACCGACCAACCCCTCTCGCTGGATGTCAGCGCCAGCCTGCGTCATGACTTTTCCGAATCAGACTTGCCGTGGAAGGTGGATATCGTGGATTGGGCTGTCACCAGCGAATCGTTCAGGAAGATCATTGAGCGGGATAAGGTAGTGATCCAGACGCGGAGGGGTGAGGA
>JBEIJP010000245.1:0-5161 GCA_040380245.1 Acidobacteriota bacterium
AGAAAGAAAATCTTGAGCTACCAGGGTAACCTAAACATACCCGGGTGCAAGAATTTACTGGTACCTAAATACTAACAACATTAGAAAAGGTTTTTAACATACCCGGGGACCCAGTCAAAATTTGAGCTACCCGGGTAACATAGCGTTCAGTGCAGGGCAGGCGCAATTCTTGAAACAGCAAGATTTCAGTGAAGTTCAGTCCCAATGGAGACAATCGTTATCTTTGAAAATCGAAAATCTTTGAATCCAAGATTTTGTTGTCTACCCCTGGTAAGCCAACCATATGTCACTCATACAATGTTCGTGAAGCAATAAAATTGGCATTTGCCAAGTAACGTGTGAAAGAGAAATGTGAACATGATGCTCCGAGAGTCTTCTTGATTTGATTTTCGTGCTATTAAATTTAATATGTTTGCTCCCTACCTCTAACGTTTCCGATCGTTTCCGATATGCTCTATGTGGTACTGGTTCCGTGATTTTTTTTGTGGGCCCCAGAAGTGCCATTTGTGGGCCCCAGAAGTACTTTCCCGCAACCAGTCCTCCTCTCCATGGACAACCCCATCTCTCGAAACTTCCGCCTCGCTCTTGCTGCTTTCACAGCAATCGCCGATGTCAACTTCTCTGCTCTCCTCTCCGAGCAACGCTCGAGCCCGGACCTGAACAACCTATCCGAGTCCTTTCTCTACATCACCGCGTGTCATTACTGCGTCATTCACCCGGCTCTCCTCTCCGCCTGCTGGGACCGCGCCGGACCACGATTCGAGGCCCTCGTCTGTACGCTCGCCTCTCTCCTCTCCACTCTCGTCCCGACCGCCACGGCATACAACACTATGCAGCTGCCTCAACATTTGCTCCCTCAAAGCAACGACACATGTCGCGTCCGAACCGCAGCCTTCCTCCGACGAGTTCAACTGGCCCTCCCATCGATGAAGAGCGTTCACATACAGTTCTCGGCCATCAACACGGTTCGATTCTCGCCCTGTGAGCAATCACTCTTTTTCTCGGGTTTCGATCACAACTCTGGCATCACTGGATCCACGAGTTGGCTCATCTCTGCTCGCCACGAACTTGACTATGACTTCACCCTGATCACTCGTGGCGAACTCGCCATTGCCTTGATCAGCTCGGGATCCTTGGCACCTCTGAGGTTACCACCCACATCACGCTGCAGCTTCCTTCCTCCGGAACTCAACTGGTCCACTCAAGAACCTGCCCCTGATCCCACGTCACAACGCGAGGCCTCTCCTCCCCCGTGGTTCAAACAGAAACTCCAGCACTCGCCTCCCCGCTCTCGACTGCAGACAGTGGTGCGCCCCCTCCCCTCCTTCCATGTCACCACCGTGATCTCGAAGCGTGCGGCATGGTTTCGAAGATTCAAGCGACACATAGGCTACTCCGCCAAAGTGATACTCGAAGGCAAGCTTTGCATCCCCTGCTCTCACCACGAGGGCCCCCCTCTCGACGCCCCGAACCTCAAGTCGTGCTTCGCCACGGCAGCTCACCAGGCCTTCGTCGACAGCATCATCTCCGAGTATCTCATCACATCTGTTGTGTCGTGGTACCCGCCGTCCTCAAAACCCTTGGCCGTCTGCCCTCTCGGCGTCGTTCCCAAGAAGACCGAGCCCTTCTTTCGACTGGTCATCGACGCTCGGGGACCCAATGCCCGAATGTCGAGGTGGCCCTCAAATATGAAATCTCTCGCCTCCTCTGCTCACATCTTCGAACCAGGCTCTGTCTGCTGGACTCTCGACCTTGCCAAGGCCTACACTCTGTCCCCACTCATGGGATGCAGACCCGCATTTACCCCAAGAGTCCGAGCCGACGGTTTCAAATTCGATCACGTCGGCTGCGAGCCTGACAACTGCAGCCTGGGATGCTCCAAATGCCTCCTAGGGTTTCGCTGGCGCAACAACTACTTTGTCTTCAACGCCCCGATGTTCGGTGGGAAAGTGAGTGGCAATATCCTCGATGCCCTTCTCGCCCCAATCGACCGATGGGTCAGATGCAAAGGGATACCCATGTTGCGTTGGGTAGACGATTACTGCCTGTGCGTGCCCCCTCGACCCGAATACCGACATGATACCTCTCACTGTGGTGGATTCGGATCCTGCTTCATGTGCGACGACACGCACAAACGGGCTCTCAAGCTCCAAAACCAATTCTACGCCCTGCTGGAACAATTAGGTTTCATTTTCAATGACAAACGCACCGAACTTTCACAACGCGGAGAATTCATTGGGCTTGGTTGGGATACCCTGCGATGCACTTTCTGGATGCCCGTCCCCAAAGCCCTCAAAATCACTGACATGGCCGCAGCAGCCACCATGGCTCGTTCGGCCTCGCGACGGGAGCTTGCCCAAATCCGCGGACGCCTCGTCTGGTTCTCCCCATGCCTCTCTGGAGTTCGCCTGCTCACAAGGGCCATCAATTCGTTCATCGGCAACCCGGACTCAGAGTCGGAGTGGGACGCGGTTGTCGCGCTCCCCGACGACGTCCTCGCCGAACTGCTGCACTGGCAATCCACCCTCCCCTCTTCGGCGTGCCACGAGCATCCTCTTTGGACTTTGAAACCCGTCCAGATTCATGAACTTTACAACCTTGGACGACGTGTCGTGTCAGTATGCTTGGAGACCGACGCCAGCATCTATGGCTGGGGATGCATCGTCAAATACCTGGTCAACGACGAGTGGTGCGAACAGCGAACTTCGATAGCGTGGGAGCCAGGTCAGCCCTCCATCCAGGTCCACTGCGAAGCCGAGGCTCTTCACCAGGCTCTCCTCACCTTCTCCAGCATCGTGTCGAACAACGCAGTCCTACACATCACCGATTGTGAACCCACACTCGACCTTCCCGAGCGTGGCTCTGCTGCCAGCGCTCAGCTACAGGCCATTGCCCTGAACATCTGGCGCCTCTGCTCTGCACGAAACATCTTCCTCTCGTCAGCCTGGGTCCCTGGAGACGAGATGATTTCATCAGGGTGTGATGCCCTCTCCAGGTCCTCCCTTGAAGACCAACACTGCGCGACTCTTCGACCCACAGGATGGTCGACTGTTCTCCTCCTGGCCCAGCAAGTGCATCGCGAGCTGTCGATGGACTGGTTCGCTGACAACATCAACCACCAACTTCCTCTCTTTTGGTCGAGATACCCCCATCACGCCTCCGTTGACTACGACTCATTCAATGCTCCATCCTGGGATCACTCATCTTGTCACTCGTGTGGCATCCATCGCCCAATCTTCGGCTACTTCTTCCCCCCTGTTCCCTTGCTCGATCGGGTCCTCGCCAAAGCCAAAATCGATGGCGCCAGCGGTATCATCGTCGTCCCCAGACTGGTGAGCTCTCTCTGGTGGCCCATTCTTCTCTCAGCAGCCATTGCCCCAATCGTTCGACTCCCAGCCGACACTGTCAACTCTGACCGGCAACACTGCTCCCGATCATACCAGCGCTACATCTGGAACGTTGTTGCCTTTGACTTCTCGACACGCCCCAGGAGCAACTCGTTCCCTGCTCCCCCTCTCTGCAAATGCCGCCCCAACGACAGAGACACTCCTGTCCAATCCTCACCAGCCCAAGTGTTTCGAAAACTTCATTCAAAACTGGCTGTGTCATTACTCCAACCCTAACTGCTCCGCCACGACAAAGCTCTCGATCGGGAAGGCGAACTTCCCCCACCTCGGACTCGACTCCAGCTCGGAAAAGATCGGCCAAGTCGGCTCGGCTCCCGGCACTCCCCTCTCTCTCTGACCTTCGAATCTTCTTCCCGGCTCACCTCCAAGATGCAGCAACAGCCCCACCAGCAGCAGAAACCGAAGTCGAAGCGGCCGACTGCCGCGGTGTTCCTGACTGGCTCCAAGACGCATGCGCTCCTCTCGGACGCCCACCACTCGATCACCACGCAGCCATGTTCGACGCCCAAATTCTACCCGCCATCCAAGCGAGACGAACCCGAGCGTCCTACTTCACGAACTGGCGCTCCTTCGTGACCTACGCTCACCTCCATGACTGTCTTGACCAAGTAATCCCTGCCAGCCCAGCCATCATCAAGGGTTACCTCTGGTTTCTACTTCAAGCCGGCTACCGCCCCGGAACCATCACCCTCAAACTCTACTCCATCATCGACCGCCACCTACGATTCAAGCTCCCCTTTCCCTATCACCAACGGGAAATCAAGGGATGGACCAAGGCCTTCGAACGAATCTGCGGTGTGCCGCGAGCAGACAAGCTCGCCATCACTTCCACTCATCTCAAAGCCATCCTGTCCACTCCCCGTCAGTCCCTTCGCGACCTTCGAGACACCACCATCGTCGCCCTGGGCACAGTGTGTGCCCTTCGAGTCTCCGAGCTCGTCGAGCTCGATGTGTGTGATCTGCTTTTCGACTTCGAACCCGGGACTCTTGCGATTCGGGTCAAAAAACGGAAGAACGATCAAAAACGGGCAGGGCTCTGGCCTCGAATCGGCCAGGCCACCAACCCACAGTTCGACATCGTCTCTCTGTGCAGAGCCTGGCTCTCCCGCTCTGGAGCACACGTTCGCGACTCCTGCGAGAAAACTCGACACCCTCGATCCTCATGCCGAGTGTGCGGTCGGCTCTTCTCCAGACTCATGGGCAATGGATCAAGCATCTTCCCAGTCGGTCACTCATTGCATGGCGCCTCCGCCCACACCATCAGTGACGCTGTCTCTGGAAGACTCACACTCGCAGGCTTCCCCGCCTCCAAGTTCTCGGGCATCAGCATGAGGCGCGGGGGCCTCACAACAGCACTTGCAGACGGGGTGCCAAGCTCACTCTACGAGCTCCAATCTGGTCACACCTCCGACGCCTGGAAACACTATGTGCGTCCAGGCCAAACAGACCAGCTCCTTCGTTTCTTTCAAGCCTTCAAACTCTGAGACCTACACCCTTTTCTTCTACTTACCTCAGTACGTGCCGACTTGCCTCATGGTTGGTGCTGGGTTTGGGGTCTGCTCTCAGGGTGTTCGACTCCCGAGCTGCTCTCTCGGAGCCCTACTTGCAAGTCCTGTCTCAAGCTTCTGGTGCTCGGGCTCAAGCACTGGACGGTGATCCTTACGGCTGTGACGGCACCAGTGCCAGTGTCTCTGACAAAGACCTGCACCCCGAGAACCGTGCTTGGTCACGTTATACCCCTGACCGGGGGGTTC
>JBEIJP010000246.1:0-5153 GCA_040380245.1 Acidobacteriota bacterium
CGCAGGCGCGCGCGCGCGCGGCGGGCCCCGGCCCCAGCCAGCCCTCCCTGGTGGGCCTGCCCGGCTCGCCGCGGCTGGCCTCGCCTTGCCCGCTGGAATCGAGTCGCTGCCACCGCTGGGTTACCGGGATTTTCTTGGTCTCTGGTCCCAGGCGACCCTCGTCCTGACCGATTCAGGTGGGCTTCAGGAGGAGACGACAGCCCTCGGGGTCCCGTGCCTGACCTTGCGGGAGACCACTGAGCGCCCGATCACCGTCGAGTGTGGGAGCAATCAGCTGGTCGGGACAGATCCCGATCGGATCCTGGCCGCCGCTGGGCAGATCCTCGAATCAGAGTCGCCCCGACCTTCCCCTCGGCAGTTCCAGGTTCCCCCGCGTTTGCCCCTCTGGGATGGCCACGCGTCGGAGCGGATTCTCTCCGCTCTTCTCGATCGTTCGCCCCGCATGCGCGGGTGATCCCGGCTATTTCACCCGTGATGATGTTTTGAAGATGTGGATGATCGATGATTGATCGATGATAAGGAGGTCCCTGATGGCCTGCTGGCTCATGAAATCTGAACCCGATGTCTTCTCGATCGATGACCTCGCCGCCGCCCCGGGGCAGACCACCTCGTGGGATGGGGTCCGCAACTACCAGGCCCGCAACTTTATGCGATCGATGAAGCTCGGCGATCAAGTCTTCTTCTACCACAGCAACGCTGACCCATCAGCGATTGCCGGCATCGCGGAAGTGGTCGGGCTGGCGCACCCGGATGTGACGGCACTCGATCCAACCGACTCCCACTATGATCCGAAGGCCACGCCCGACAATCCGATTTGGGAGATGGTCGATATCCGCCTGGTGGAGAAGTTTCCGAGTCCCCTTTCACTCGACGAACTCCGAGCGGTTCCCGAACTGGAGGGGATGGAGCTGTTGCGTCGCGGTTCCCGCCTCTCCGTCCAACCAGTGACCCCAGCGCAATGGAAGGTCATCGTTCGCCTCGCCCGGGGGAAGAAGGCTGGATCCCCTCGCCAAAAGAGGTAAGAAATGCCGACTCAGATGAGGGTTCCTCAGGATCATATTCAAGAAGAGCGCGCCCATGCCCGAACCGTCCTGCGCCTTCTCCGAAAGGCCTATCCCAACGCCGAGTGCGCGCTGCACCACCGCAATCCACTCGAACTGTTGATCGCGACCATTCTCTCGGCCCAGTGCACCGATGAGCGGGTCAACCTGGTGACGGCGACGCTCTTTCGAAAATACCAGCGGGCAGAGGACTTTCTCGCAGTCCCCCCCGCTGAACTGGAGCACGATCTGCGCTCCATCAACTTTTTTCGCAATAAAGCCCGCTCCATTCAAGGGGCGTGCCGGGCGATCCTCGAGGAGCACGGTGGGGAGGTTCCCCAGACCCTCGAAGATCTGGTCTGTCTTCCCGGGGTCGGTCGCAAGACGGCCAACGTTATCCTCGGAACCGCGTTCGGCATTCCCTCTGGGGTCGTCGTCGATACCCACGTCTCGCGCCTCTCCCAACGGCTTGGACTCACCAGGGAGAAGACCCCGGAGAAGATTGAGCAGGACCTGATCCGCCTCCTGCCGAGCAAGGATTGGATCAGCTTCTCCCATATCCTGATCCACCACGGCCGGCAGATCTGCAAGGCGCGCAAGCCGGATTGCCCCCGCTGTCCGGTCGCCTCCCGCTGCCCTTCCCGGGTCGAGGGGTGAGCTGCTGGCGTCTTACCCTTGTGTGGAGGGGCGCCCGATCTTTTCGACGATCGACAGGATCTCGGCGTGCAGTCGTCGATTGGCGGCGAGCCCCTGTCCCAGGCTGAAATCGAGGGTTCCATCGAAGGCCGAGAAGACTCCTCCCGCCCCCGCAAGGAGGGGCGGCATCGGCGCAATGTCGTAGTACTGCAGATTCTTCGGCTCGACCATCAGGTCGGCCAGCCCGCTGGCCACCAGGAAGTAGCCATAGCAGTCGCCAAACCCGCGGACCAGACGGACCTGGCTTGCCAGGGCAATGACCAGTTCGTGTCCAGGCTGGGGGAGAAGATCCCGCGGGTCGGTGATGATCATCGTCGCCTGCGCCAGATCAGATGTCGACGAGACGTGGCAGGCAACCCCGTTGAGGTAGGTCCCTGTCTCGGCTCCCCCGATGAGCAGCCGCCCCAGCAATGGAAAATGGATCGACCCGAGGACGGGAATCCCGTCCCGCTCCAGGGCGACCAGGGTCCCGAAGAGAGGAGTCTGGAGGACGAACGACTTGGTTCCATCAATCGGATCGAGGATCCATCGCCACCCACTCGACCCTCGCTTCTCGCCGTACTCCTCCCCATAGATCGAGTGGGTGGGATAGCGTGCTTCGATCATGGCCCGTAGGGCCTCTTCCGTCTCGCGGTCGGCGCGCGTCACGGGGCTGTCGTCCGCCTTTCGTTCGACGGCGAGAGGCTGTCCATAGAATGACTTGACAATCTGGCCTGCCCTCTCCTGGAGCTCCTGTACAAATGGAAAAAAAGATGGCACCTCTTCTGACTTCACACTCCACCTCCTGCTTGCTTTACCGTCTGTCCTCTTTGGGAGAAATATAGAATGACCATCTCTTCACAGAATCAACCCAGGATGGCTTGGGCAACCGCTTCTTGTCCAGCCTTTTCCTGGAGAATCAATCTTTCGATGAGGGGGGAATGTCGATGAAGAACGGGTCAGTTGCCTGGGCCGAAGGGATCGAAGTTCGACCGTCGACGATCGATGGGCGGGGATGCTTTGCCACGATCCAGTTTCGCAAGGGACGCAAGATCGCCGAGTATGTCGGAGAGCGCATCTCCCGTCAGGAGACGGCACGCCGGCTCCGGGGAAGGCAACGCATCCATATCTGCGGTCTCGACTCCTACTGGGCGATCGATGGCCGCCTGACAGGCAATGGGACCCAGTTCATCAACCACTCATGTGAACCCAATTGCTCACTCCGCACTCTCCGCGGTCACCTGATCTTCTTTGCTTTGCGTGATATCTCCCCTGGAGAGGAGATCCTTCTCGATTACGAGCAGTCGTACCATTCCGATCGCAAAGCCTGCCGTTGTGGATCTCCAACGTGTCGTGGTCGGATCAACAAGCCCTCTCACCGCTAGCAGAGGAGCTTTTTGTCAGGGGGCTGGGGCGCCAGCCGTCTTTGGCGGGACGGTGAAACTGAGATAGGCGGTGATCGGTGTCTTATCGCTCTCGAAGAGGCTTGGCGGAAACTCCCACTGTCGAGCCGCCTCCATCGCTGCGAAGTTGGCTTCGGGCAGGGTCGAGTAGGTCACGTAGGCTCGACTGACCGCACCGGTCGGCTGGACCTCGACCTGCACGCGTACCATCCCGCTGAGCCCAGCTTTCTCCACTGCCTCAGGCAGCGCCAACGGAACCTTCTTGGTGGCTCCCTCTTGAAAACGAAACGACTGCCGTTCATCGATCAACCGAGCTGGGGTCGATGTGACATCGAGATCTACCGATAACGCGAGCAGCAGATAGAACGCTCGGTTTTGAAAATGATTAATTGGCTCCTGAGGTCGCAGGAATCGCGCGTAGTCTGGACCGTCCAGGCGCAACTGCTTCGCCAGATAAAAATAGGTCATTCCATGTTCGACTTCGAGCGGAACGATCCCAAAACTGATTGGCTTCGCCTGCGCATCGGATCCGAACTGCAGATTGAGAATCGTCACCAGGCTGGTACCGGGAATTACTCCATCACCCGGGCTTTGCGCTCCGTTCAGCTCGATACTGAACGATCTCCCATCCACCTTGTTCGTGATCGGGACACTGACCGATTTCGATGTTCGAAAGACGCGTCGGATATCCTGTTTGAGCAGAGAGGTCTCACATCCCGGGTAGACTTTGCGGAATGTCCGCGTCCATTTCTCGTGTTCAGAGAGACTGGAGGTCCGCATTCGAAAGATCTGATCGGTCAGATCATCCGGTTTCGCCTCCTTGACCTCCAGTTGAAAGAGGTGGAGGGTGACGAAAATGGGGCGTGTGGAGAAGTCCAGGACCTCTGGTGACTCTGGGGGCAGCGGGGCTTCGACCGGCTTGGCCGGCTTAGTGGGCTTGGTGGGCTTGGTGGCTTGCGCATGAATGACGACCGCCGAGATCATCAGGGACCAGGCGAGGAGTACCAGACTGATTCCAAGCTGGACGGCCCTTTTCCAATCGAAGCGTCGTGATCCTGTCCGGCGATAAATCCTGGTCTCAGTCATCATTTGTGTATCTCCTCCAAAGCAGGTGTTCCTCTCCAAGACAGCTCCTCCTCCGACGCCGCCCCACGCTATCAATTACCAAGAATCGGACTGTCGGCTGAGTGTATCGAGTTGGCCCATGACTGGCGCTGTCTGGCGCAAAATCTCCCGAGTTGTCTCGATCGAAGAGAGCAAAGTCTCGAAGTCGATGGCGTCGAGATGATCTGGCGTTGGCATTGTCACCACCTGGTCATTGACGAGACCGAAGAAGTTTTCGATCATCTGCAATTGCGCTTCGACCCGTTTCACGCTTCGCTCGATCTCATCGAACGTCTCGATTCGACGCCGTAAGAGGTCTGTATTCTTCTCGTGCAGGGAGCGGGTCTCGGGTTCCGCGAGTCTCGCTGTCCGCTCCGCTTGTCGCAACTGGTTCTCGACGGCTTGTCGATTGGTCGTTCGCAGGTGCAGCTTCCGGCGGCGGTACTCGTCGAGCAGATCGACGAACGACTCCCAGGCAACCTCTAATTGACGAAGCTGCGGAGGGTCTCCTTCGATGCGCGTCACCTTGCGGTAGTTGTTCCCGATTTGAGTCTTCATCCAGCTGAGATATTCGACGGCTTCCCGTTCCCGCGGGTCGAAGCTGCGAATCAGCGCCAGCCGGTTCTGATGCCGGGCTTCCTGGAGCCGCTGACGTCGACGCCGGTCGACCAGGCGTCGATAGGGCGTGGTGGTCGAGGCCACTGTCAGGTGAGCGAAATACTTATATCAAAATGGCAGTGGACGCCCTCTCCGGCGCAGACAAGGCGTCGGTCAAATACATACTAGACAAGACGCGGGAGATTATCAGGGACACGTTTCGGGGAGAGGTGGGCGCAAAGTTTGCATCCATCATCGCCAATGGAGTACTGCTACACCACATCAACGAGTACAAGGATACCATTCAACAATCAAGGGCCAATCCCCCTTCGCA
>JBEIJP010000247.1:0-5143 GCA_040380245.1 Acidobacteriota bacterium
TCAAAGATGATCGTACGCACTCGGGCCAGATTCTCGAGGGCGATGCCCTCCTTGACCAGAATCCGTTGCCGGGCCGCCAGGTTAAGGTAGTTGAGCATCGCCAGCGAGCCGGAGAGATAGGTCCCCGTGGTCGAATTGGCGCCGATCAGACTGACCGCGCCATCCGACCCGAGCAATGGCCAACTGACCAGCACGGCCCCGAGAGTCGGAACCGCCATTTTGTCGGCAATGGCCAGGGCGTTGAGACTCTTCGGGCGACTGTTCTCGGCGGCGCGGTTGAGAATGGCCGCGATCTGCCCCGCGGTCGTCTCCACGCTCGTCTTCTCGACCCGCACATCGAGCCGCCCCGAAATGACCATGGTCGAGGCCAGAACTGGATCGCCAATCCCCTTCTCGACCGGTTGTGACTCGCCGGTCAGCATATGCGGATCGATGGTCGCCTCTCCGGCGATCAATGTCCCATCGACGGGAACGATCTGCCCAGCCCGCAGCACCAGCGTCTCCCCCAACTGCAGCTGCTCGAAGGGGATTTCGATCTCGTCCCCTTCAGCGCGCCGAATCCAGACCGAAGTCGGCTGCAACTGAAAGAGGCTGAGCAGATTGTATCGAGACTGGTTTTCCCCAATCGCCCTGGCCTTGAGCATCAGCCCATAGAGAACCGCTCCAATCGAGCCGATCGTCGCATACCCCCCCAACCAGAGGTAGAGGCTGTAGATGCAGATCAGGTGAACCGCCCCGATTTTTCTTGTCTCTTTCCACTGCCGATAGGCCAATGGGTACTTGGAGCTGGAGGCCAGAATTCCCACGGCGATCGCCAGAGGCAGGAAGGGGGAGTAGAGGTGGCTCATCAAGGCCAGGCTGAGGGCCACCAGTCCGAGGCCCAGTCGACGATTGGCCACCTTCTCTTCCGGTCGCAACGCGACCAGATCGCCGTTGAGCAGGGTCTGCAACTCGACCCGGCGGGCGTTTCCGAGGAATGGATCGATTCGCTCCTGCACCAATTGCTGAAATCGCTCATCGATCGCGGTCAGCCGCGGAACGACCTCTTCCTGATACTTCTGGATTCCTGGCTGGCAGAACTGCTGCAGGGATTCGAGATAGGGCAAGGCCAGCCGTTTGGCCTGTTGCGCGTGGGGCCGAAAATGGCGATCGAGCGTCGCTACGGTCGACTGAAATTCCCCATGCAGCTCCTGCCGAATCGGCCGAGACTGCTCCTCGATCGTCGCCGCTTGCTGTCGAACCTCCTCGACGATCTCCTCGAACTCCGGGCCATACTTCTCTTCGAGCAGTCTCGCCCTCTCTTGAACCTCTTCCCGAACTTCTTGCGCCAGTTCGCGGATCTCCGGCAAGACCTCCCGCTCAAACTCTTTCCACTCGTCCTTGATCTCTCCGATCCAGCCCGATCCATTGCCATTGGATTCGTTGGTCGGCGCACTCGGATCGGTGTGGCTGGCGTCCGCGCCAGGCACGCCGTGCCATCCCCTGGCCAGATGATCGAGAATCCCTCCGATTCCGCGACCATTCCCGTTGAGACCTGTTCCAAAGAGACTCATACCCCAGTCCACCTACCAGCCAATGCAGAGACGCAGCGCGGAGCTGCCTGCCCTTTCGTCCAACCTTCCAATCAAGCCCGACGCACGGCCAGCCCTGACCAGCAGATCCAGCGCGACCCGTTTTGGCCCCTGCCGCCCCTCGCCGTCTCAGAATCAGAAGTAGTGTCCCGCAGCCCGGGCAAGTCGATGATCTTCATGCTGGGTCCCGAACGGATCATCTCACGGAGCCACAGAGGCACGTGGATGCCTCTGAACGAGAGGACGAAGTGGACCTGGCCAACTAGCGACGAAATCAAGAAATGGCGGCCATTGATGAGACATCTCCCACTCACCGTGGCTCCGTGGGACACCCAAAAGAGCGAACAAGGCAGTGCATCGGATGACCTTGGCCGATGGGCGAATGGAACAGCTCAGGTGTCACCTTGGGGCTGACATCAGTAAGCCCGTGCCGTGCTGCTGGTTCTTTGACAACACCCCGCAGGATTCATCGATGGTGTATCAGATGCCGCCAGACGATGCAAGTCGACGCCATTCTCTCGAGGAAACGAGACCGATCAAGGTTGGAACGAAATATGGACATCCTTCACGGTGAGCGCCAAGCCAGCTGCAGAAAATAGATTGAAGTTGACCTGGCGGCCCCTTCTCAACTCGATCTTCCCCTGTTACCCTCCGGCTGCAGGACGGGAGGGGGACGATGGGAGGTTTTGGGGAAGCCAGAGAGGAGCGATTCGCGGCGTTGGCGGCGGAGGCGTCGAGTTGCCTGCGCTGTGAGCGGATGCGGGACCGGGTCGCGGTGCTCGGCCCACGCAATGGGTCTCTCCGGCCGCGCGTCCTCTTTCTGGCGGAAGCGCCCGGACGCAACGGCGCGGATCGAACGCGCATTCCCTTCTCCGGAGACAAGTCGGGAGAGAACTTCGAGGCGCTGCTGGCCTCGATCGGCTTAAGGCGGGACGAGATCTTCATCACCAACAGCGTGCTCTGCAGCCCACGCAAAGCGAGCGGCGCCAACGACAAGCCGACGCTGGGCGAGCTCCGCAACTGCAGCGATTTCCTGCGGCAACAGGTCGAACTGCTCGATCCGCCGATCGTCGTCACCCTCGGCGCAGTCGCTCTCGCCGCGATCAAACGCATCGAACCGCACCTCTTCCAGCTGCAGGAGCACGCCGCCCGGATCCTGCCCTGGCACGGACGGCGGCTCATTCCTCTCTACCATCCAAGCCCACAAGTCGTGATCACCTCCCGCTCCCTTGCGGCGCAGCTGGAGGACTATCGTTCGATCCGGGCAGCCCTCGCCGAGATCGAGGCGATTTCACACGAGTAAAGATTCACGCAGGGGAGAGACGTCTCCTCAAGTGGGGAGAGTTGGTCTATACTGACCGCCGTTATTCCCGTGACAATCGAAGGAGACCGCCCAAGATGATCAAGCGAATGAGCCTGGTGCTGCTGTTGACCACCCTTTCCGCCTTCTCACCGCAAGCGCGAGGCGAGGATCCGCCCACCTCGCCCGCCTGGATTCCGTTGTGGGAGAAGGAGGCCCCGGGAGCGAAGGGAGAGGGGCCGGGCGATAGGCCAGGAGTTCGGTACTACCCGGCTCCGGCCGAGCGCGCCAGCGGGGCGGCAGTCATCGTCTGCCCGGGGGG
Organism: Acidobacteriota bacterium; assembly: GCA_040380245.1. Classification (GTDB taxonomy): domain Bacteria; phylum Acidobacteriota; class Blastocatellia; order RBC074; family RBC074; genus CAIOZW01. Next base: position 3,194 of record JBEIJP010000247.1, read on the forward strand.
AGGCTACCGCAACCTCGCGGCTCACGAGGGGCCTGAGGTCGCCCTCTGGCTCAATCAATTGGGCATCAGCGCGTTGGTACTGCAGTATCGGCTGGGTCCGACCTACCAGCACCCGGCGATGCTGCAGGATGTGCAGCGGGCCGTGCGGTTGACGCGGTCACGGGCCGCGGAGTGGAAGCTCGATCCACGGCGGATTGGGATCATGGGCTTCTCGGCGGGAGGACATCTCGCCTCGACGGCGGCTACCTGGTTCGACGAGGGGAACGAGGCGGCGGCGGATCCGGTGGAGCGGATGAGCAGCCGCCCGAACCTGGCGATTCTCTGCTACCCGGTCATCACCATGCACCCGCCGAGCGGACATGCCGGGTCGCGGCGCAACCTCCTCGGAGAGAACCCGACACCGGAATTGATCGACCGACTGTCGAGCGATCGCCAGGTGACGAGCCGAACGCCTCCCACTTTTCTCTTCCACACGGCGGACGATGCCGGCGTCCCGGTCGAGAACAGTCTGCTCTTCGCGGCGGCGCTGCGTCGCGCCAACGTGCCGTATGAACTGCACGTCTATCAGAGCGGTCGACACGGCGTCGGACTCGCCAAGGACCACCCGACCCTGGGAAGCTGGCCGGGCCTGCTCGCCAGCTGGCTGCGATCCCACGGGTTTATGCGTTGAGTCTCCGACGGTCTGTCAACCGTTCCTGTAGTCCGGGTCGAGTCCCCTCGATCGCCACCTCTACTTGATATTGGTCTATTTGGAAGGAGAAGCGTATGGCAGGTATCCGACAGGAAGATCTTCACGAAGAGCTCAGGGGGCTCTTCCCCACCACCCCGGAAGTGACGCGTCGCACCTTCATGGTCACATCGTTGACGGCTGGGTTCGCGCTGGCGGTCCAGCCGATCGCCGCCCAGACGACGATTACGACCTCGGCCGAGGGGCTCACCGCCGGGGAGGTCAAAATTCCCGTTCAGGATGGAGAGATTCCCGCCTATCGGGCCCGGCCCGCCAAGGGTGCGCGGTTGCCGATCGTCCTGGTGATCCAGGAGATCTTTGGCGTCCACGAGCACATCAAGGATATCTGTCGCCGGCTGGCTCACCGGGGCTACCTTGCCGTGGCCCCCGAACTCTACGCCCGACAAGGGGATGTCGCCACCCTCCCCCGGGATCAGATCATCAGCCAGGTGGTCTCGAAGGTGCCGGACGCGCAGGTCATGGGGGATCTCGACGCGGCCGCCGCCTGGGCCGGCAAGAATGGGGGAGACACAGGGAAGCTGGCGGTGACCGGTTTCTGCTGGGGTGGGCGGATCGTCTGGCTCTACGCCGCGCACAATCGCTCGGTCAAGGCGGGAGGGGCCTGGTACGGGCGGCTGGTTGGCCAGCCAACTCCGCTGCAGCCCAAACACCCGATCGATGTCGTTGGTGAACTGAAGACCCCGATCCTGGGGCTCTATGGCGGCGCCGATTCGGGAATCCCGAACGAAACGGTCGAGCAGATGCAGAAGGCCCTGCAGGAGAAGGGGCAACCCTCTCAGATCAAGCTCTACCCGGACACTCCCCACGGGTTCCACGCCGACTATCGTCCGAGTTACCGCAAAGCGCAAGCCGAGGAGGCCTGGGGGCTGCTCCTCGACTGGTTCCGCAAGAACGGGGTCGCCTGATGACCCCGTTCCTGGTGAGCCCGTTCCCGGTCGATTAGACGGAGACGGAGGGTAGTCCGGCAAGGGCCATGGCCAGCTCCGATTCATCGTAGGCCTGATCGGTCAGCTTGCCTGCGGCGTAGTCGGCGTAGGCCTGCAGGTCGAGATGGCCATGGCCGCAGAGGTTGAAGAGGATGCTGCGGCTGACGCCCTCCTCGCGGCAGCGGATCGCCTCGTCGATGGCGCCGCGGACGGCGTGATTGGCCTCGGGCGCCGGCAGGATCCCTTCAACCCGCGCGAAGAAGACACCCGCCTCGA
>JBEIJP010000248.1:0-5143 GCA_040380245.1 Acidobacteriota bacterium
CCCGAGGAAGCTCAGCAGAACGGCGGCCCGTGCCAGCCAAAGCCCTCGCCGTACCCCTCCGGGACGCCAGCCACGCAGCCGTCGCCATCCCTGGACCGCCAACAGGAAGATCCCGCCAACCGCCGGGGCGGCATAGTGGGGCAAGACCCACGTCCCGCCCAGCAGAATCGTCAGGAAGAGGCCAAGCAGGCCCGCGATCGGCCACACCACCCGGTCCCTTTTCCACAGCCCCCAGGGCAGCAGCAGCAGGCTCAGGGCCATCGCCATTGTGCCGAGGTATCCTCGGAGGAGAATCCCCAGCTTGCGCACCAGGCCTCGCCACAGCCACCCTCCGAGCGACTGCTGTTCAAGATAGGTCTCTCGCGCGAATCCTGTGTAGAAGCGGCGCAGGGAGTCGTGCCGGTAGACCGGAGGCTCCCGCAGCGGCTGCCATAGAAAGGGCGGCGCGACAGCATAGGCGCGCTCGTGCACCTGGTAGGGCATCTCCCAGACACTGCCCGTCACTCGGGCGTGGTAGGTCGCCAGCAGCAGCAGCGCCGGCACAAGGGGCACTCCAACCGCGAGCAGCGTCGTCCCTGCCTCTCGCCAACTCTCCCGTCGCAGTGCCGGAAGCCAGAGGAGCCCACCGAGCAGACCGAAGACCGCTCCTTCGAAGGGGCGGCTTGCCGCGAGGATGGCGAGCCCCATCCCAAAGACCGCGCCCATCCGGGTCGAACCTCCCCGGCGCAAGCGACCCGTCGCGCCCAGCACGAGAGCCCCGCCAGCCAGCGCGATCGCTCCTCCCCAGAAGTTCTGTCCCCACTCCAGCAGCATCGGATGAAGTACCGCCAGCAGCCCCCCGATCAGCGCCTCCCGTGGCCGCACCCATCCGAGCAGCATCCAGTAGACGGCGGCGCACGCGAGGGCCAGGCTCACCCAGACTCCCACGATCGGCGCTCCACCCAGCTTCCAACCCGCCGCCATCGCCAATCCTTGCGCCGGGGGATATTTCGACGCCCAGGTCGGCTGCATCAGCACGTGGAGACTCTCGAAGTGGGGCCAGGAGGGGGAGGGGGATTGCTGAGCCGGCCTTCGCGAAAGGTCTCGGCCGCGAGCAGGTAGCTGAACTCATCGGCAATCACCGGCTGCGGGTAGCGCACGAAGAGGGCGATCGCCAGACTGAGCGTCAGCGAGGCGGCAACCAGCCCCCCTGCCACTCGCCAGGGATGCTGCGCCAGCCGGCCCAGCCAATTCTCCGCCCGCCGGAAGCTCGTCCGTCCCATCCCTGGTCGTCGCCACACGACCCATCCAACGACCAGAAGCGGGAGCGCGGGGTAGAAGATCGACCAGAGCCTGTACCCCGTCATGCGCCCTCCCGGCTCCTCGCCGCTGGCGTCAACCGCGCGACAAAGTGGAGCCGGCGATCGAAGAGCCAGCTCGCTGGCTTGGGATACAGTCCGAGCGAGGCGCGCCACTCGGCGACCGTCAGATCGAGCTTGGCGAACGCCTCATGCCATTCCCGCAGATTCCAGTAGAGATAGGGCAGCACCACCCCGAAGTGGGCGTTTCCAACATAGTCCATCAGCCGCAGCGTCGTCCCCGCCAGCCATCCCTCCCGGGTGTGGTCCTTGAGCACGATCGCCTGTCGGGCGACTCTCGCCGCCTCGCGGAGCAGGATGGTCGGGTCTTCCGTATGGTGCAGCACATCGACGAAGAGGGCGACGTCGACGCTCTGATCCTCCAGCGGAATCTCCCGACCATTGAACCAACGGATGGGAATGGCGGTCTGCGGGCGCACGAGGGTGTCGATTCCAGAGAGTCTCAGGTCGGGTCGGAGCTCCCCCAGGCGCTGCGCGATGATTCCACTCCCCGCTCCGATGTCGAGCACCTCCGCTCCCTCCGGAATCAAGGTCGAGAGCTGCTCCGTCAGCACTCGCACTCTCCGACCGAAGATCCAGTCCCCGTGCAACTTTCCCAGCAGACTTCCCATCCCTTGCTCCCTCTGCTTTGGCCGGTTTGGCAGGTTATGACTGTCGCTTCAATCCCAGAATACTCAAAAAGAAGCTCGAGAGAAGAATTTGGGAGCCCAGAATCAACGCCATTCCCGAAGGGATCGCTCCCCGCATGACCTCCCGCGGATCGAGTGGTCCAAAGTTCTGCTGGCCCCAGATCCCGATCGAATAGAGCGTACCCCCGATTCCCGCCAGCAGGAGGAGCAGCCCCGCCGTCAACCCCACTTCCAAGGTCACCAGATCGAAGAGACGATCGAGCCGCCGATCGGGCGGCATGAGCCCTTCCCGAATGACAAAGACCTTGGTGAAGACGGCGAAGAGAACGGCTTGAAACCCGATCACCACCGCCATCGCGGTGTAGAGCAGGGTGTGGACATCCAGCTCGATCCCCCCTATCGTCCGGGGCGCTGGGAGCAACCAGCCTCCCAGCCCCAGCCCCACTCCCATCAGCAGCAACCCTGGATAGAGAAAGAGCCAGCGCGGGCTGTACATCAGGAGAAAGCGGAGGTGGCGCCAGCCATCCCGCCAACTCCGCAGGTGCGGAGGACGGTTCCGTCCATCCTTCGAGAGCGTCGTCGGCACTTCCGCGATCCGCAACTCGTCCAGGGTAGCCCGGACGATCATCTCGCTCGCGAACTCCATCCCGGTCGTCCGTAATCCCAGTCCGAGGATCGCCACCCGGTCGAATCCGCGCAGCCCACAGTGAAAGTCTCCACACGGGCTGCCGAAGAAGAGCCTGCCAATCGAGGTCAAAACCGGATTTCCCAGATAACGGTGCAGGGGGGGCATCGCTCCTGGAGCAATTCCTCCACGGAACCGGTTGCCCATGACCAATTGATCTCCCGCCCGCAATCGCTCGACAAAAGGGGCCAGCGCGGAAAAATCATAGCTGTCATCGGCATCGCCCATAATCACATAGCGCCCCCGGGCGGCCTCGATCCCTCCGCGAAGGGCGCTGCCGTAGCCTTTCGCCTCGACGCTGACCACCCGTGCGCCAAGCGCCGTGGCAATCTCGGGCGACCCGTCGCTGCTGCCGTTGTCCGCAATGACGACCTCTCCCGCGATTCCCGCGCCAGAGAGAAAGGACTGGGCCTTACGAATGCACGTCGCCAACGTCTCCGCCTCATTGAGGCACGGCATGACGATCGACAACTCCAGATTCTCGTCGAGCGGTCCAGAGGGGCTGGCAGGGGCAGTCGGCAGCGCCGGCGTCTTCATCGGTTTCTCCCTCCTCCGGCCTGTCTGGCAGGACTCCTCGCGGGATCGACGCCGGATCTTCCCTCCGGGACGTCAGCGGCGACCGGGCCGGCGACCAGCCGGTGCGCGATGCGGCGGTAGCGGGTCGCACTCATCCCCGAGACGATGATCACCTCCTCCGGCCGTCGGAATCTTCCGTGTCGCCGGCGGTAATCGACAATCCGTTTCGCCAGTACTGGCCCAATCGATGGGAGCGCCAGCAACTCCTCGACCGTTGCCCGGTTGAGATCGACCTGTCTCTCTCCAGCGCCCCTGTCGGCCGTTTGAGGCGGCGCTTGCCGGGTCAACTCCGCTCCGTCGGTTCTCACACCGGCGGTCAGGGGCAGAATGGACCAGGGCAGCACGCCCCAGAGACCCGCGACGAAGAGGATCTTTCTCGAAGGTCGACGTCTCAATCGAAGTCCTTCTTTCTCACCCGTGGCTCTCTCCCCAGCTGGGCCGATGGACGGGGAAGACGGTCAGCGGAGTCCGTGGAGGGTGACCCGAAACTCTCCCTGTTGGAGCGCCAGTCCCTCCGCCGGGCGTCGTACAAAGTCCGTTGTCCGTGCGAGCAGCCCTGGAACGCCCCCCTCGGTTCGGGGGATTCCATAATGCTCGTTGGTGAAGATGGCCTTGAGGCGCGGATTGGGCGCGCTCGTCATTCCGTAGCGGATCGAGACCATTGGCAGGGCCAATGGAAGCGCCGGGTTGATCACCTCGATCCGGTCATCGTAGATGTGGATCCTCGCCTGGCGGTCCCGAGCCCCCCAGTCACGGTGAACCAGCGAGTTGACGAGCGCCTCCAGCACGGCTCCCCGCGAGTAGTAGGCCCGGACCGGCGCGAACTCCGTCTCGGCTGGCGTCTCCTCCGTCGGGGGGAGGGCCTCTCCGTTCTCGGCCAGTCGTACCCGCCTGGAAGGTCGCTCCTCGCGCAGATCGACATACCGTTCGAGAAAGCGCATGGCCCCCTCGAAGAGGTGCAGGAGGTTCCCGCGGAGCGGTACCTCTTCAACGATCGGAGAGCCGGATTGCTGTCCACTGAAACGGGTCAGCATCAGATCCGTTCCTCGGACCAGCTCCGGGATCCGCTCCGACTTGCCGAAGAGGAGCAGGCCCGCCATCGTCGGCACTGTCTCGTCCCACACCGGCATCGCCAGCCCCATCTCCCGCAACACCTGGACGGTTGGAAAGCCCTTGCCGGCATCTCCCCACCCCACCGGCTGCACGCCGCGCAGATAGCTCCACAGCAGAGACTCGTCGATCTCCCGCTCCACCGTCGCCGCGAGGACCGGTACCTGCTCGAAGCGCGTCAGGTGGGTCTCTCCAAAGAGGCGGGAGAGCTCCTCTCGTGTCGTCTCGCGCTTGATCGCTCCTTCCCGCACATAGAACCGATCGTCGAGTGTCCGGTGCGGCCGATTGACGGTCGTCACCTCCAGCACGACCACCCGCCGCCCATTGTCGAAGGCGACTTTGTTGATCCACGGCAGCACCGGCGGCTGGATCTGCTGTGCGCATAGCTCGCGCAGCCCCTCCTCGACGCTTTCGGGGTCTTCGACTCCTTCGATCCGCAGCTGGTCGTTGACTCCAAAGACGATCAGCCCCCCATCCGTGTTGGCCAGGGCAATGATCTCCGCGATCAACTTCTCGGTGTTGCTGAACCGGACCTTCAGCTCCAGGTAGGTGTCTTCTCCGCCACGCACAATTCGCAGCAGCTCCGTGCGCGAAATTCGCTGGGCGGGAGAGGTGGCGAGATACTCGAAATAGGAGCGCTCAGAGCCCGCTGGCTGACGCGAACGCTGAGAATGGTGGGAACGTTTCCGGGGCATGTCTGTTCGTGGAACTCCTGGCGGGGAGGTCGCCCTGCGATATCTCCCGGCGAGGAGGTTCGAGGCGGGGCAGTATATGAGACCGGGAGC
>JBEIJP010000249.1:0-5140 GCA_040380245.1 Acidobacteriota bacterium
GCTCGTCGTGGGGGGGCTTGATCGAACGACTCTTGCAGCTTCACCCACTCGATCCCCTCGATTTGGGCAGGGTCGGCGCCTGATCATCGATTCCCACCAGCATTTCAGTCCAGCTCCGGACTATCTGGAAAGGCTGGTTCGTAGCTACCGTCCCCGCCGCGCGATGGCCTGTGTCCTGACTCGTATCGCTCATCTCGAGACCGTCCGACGCGCGGCCGCCGAACACCCCGATGTCATTATCCCCTACGGGCAGATCAACGTCGACGATACTTCTGCCATCCGGGAGATTCGGCAGTTTGCCGCCGCCGGGTTTCGCGGCATCAAGATGCATACCCCGAAGCATAACTGGGACGATTTTGGTTACTTTCCCATCTACGAGGTGCTGCAGTCGCTCAAGCTGATCGCACTCTTCCACACCGGGATCGTCTCAGGGTCGAGTGATGAACCGGAGCCCTCGTCGATGGCGCGGATGCGTCCGTCATATCTCCACACCATTGCCCGTTCTTTTCCCCGCCTCGTCATTCAAGGCGCGCATCTCGGAAATCCCTGGTACGAGGAGGCAGCCGAGGCCGCCCGCTGGGAGAAGAATCTCTATTTCGATCTGACCGGGTCGTCCCTGCTCAAGAAGGCGCGGAACCTGGCGGTCTTTCGTGAGTACCTCTGGTGGGATGGGCCTAGCCTGCATAGTTCCAGCGATGCGGTCTATGCCTTCGAGAAGATCGTCTTTGGAACGGACGAGGCACCCGAGAATCTCGACTCGGTGATGCGGCAGTTCGATGCCATGCTCGATGCCTGTCAGGTTCCCGAGTCCAGTCGCGAGAAGATCTATGGCGGAACCATGGCCCGCCTTCTCGGAATCCCCACCAGATAACTTCTCACCGATACCAGACGAGGAGGACGAGATGCGACGACATTCATCTCACCTATTGTGGAAGCGTTCGGCGGCAGCCATTCTGGGATCTATTCTCCTGGGAATGGTCTGGCAAGCTGATTGGCACTCGCCATTCTTCAATGGAGTTGGCGTAGTCGTGGCTCGGGGACAGGCAGGCCCCACCTTCAACAAAGAGGTCGTTCGGATTCTGCAGCGGAGCTGTCAGACGTGCCACCATCCGGGAGACATCGCTCCCTTCTCCCTGATGACCTATCAGGAGGCCCGGCCCTGGGCTGCGGCGATTCGTGAGCAGGTCCTGCGGCGCCAGATGCCTCCCTGGAAGCCGGTGGAAGGCTGCGGCGATTTCAAGGAGGTACAGGCGTTGAGCGAGACGGAGATCCAGACGATCGCCGCCTGGGTCGACAGTGGGGCGCCGGAAGGGCAACCCTCAGACCTCCCGCCTCCGCTGGAATTCCCGGACGGCTGGGCGCTCGGGGCTCCAGATCTGGTCCTCACCCCGCCTGAGCCCTACACTCCGCCACCCGGCAGAGACCTCTACCGCTGCTTCAGTATCCCCGTCGGGGATCTCCGGGGGGATCGGTGGATCAGCGCCATCAGTGTGAAACCTGGTACTCCCTCCATCGTGCATCACGTCATTGTTTATGCCGACCCGACGGGCGAGTCGGCACAGTTGGACGCCACCGAGCCCGGTCCCGGCTACACCTGCTTTGGCGGACCCCGCACGCGGACGACGGAGATGCTCGGTGGCTGGGCACCCGGCTCCCGTGGCTATTTTGCCCCCGAGGGGACGGGGATTCGCCTGGCGAACAACTCCCGTGTGGTGATCCAGGTCCACTACTCTCCGACGGAGCAGCCGGAGAGCGACCGGACGCCCATCGGCCTCTATTTTGCCAGGAGTCCAGTCCGGCATGCGCTGCAGGTCCTGCCTTTAGTCAATACGCAATTTGTGATCCCCGCCGGGAGTCGCCAACACGAGGTCCGTGCCTCATTCACCATTCCGTTCTTTTTGACGGGTAAGATGTGGGCCGTCACGCCCCACATGCACCTCCTCGGGCGTCGCATCAAGGTCGAGCTGCAACGCCCTGGAACTTCGCAGGCAAGCTGTCTGATCGATATTCCAGACTGGGACTTCAACTGGCAGGGGACGTATCTCTACCGCCAGCCGGTTACCCTGACCGGGGGGGCGACGCTCAAGCTGACGACGATCTATGACAACTCCGCCAGCAATCCCCGTAACCCCAGCTCTCCTCCCAAAGAGGTGCGCTGGGGAGAGGAGACGACCGATGAGATGAGCCTCGCCTTTATTGGCTTTACTGTCGATAGCCTGGAGTTGCCGCTCTCGGCTCCCGTGCTGCAGAACGTTACCCTCGATGCCCAGGGGGCCATGGTGGTCGAGGGCACCGGATTTCTTCCCGGCGCCGAGATCGAGATCGACGGACGGAGCGTGCGGGATACCTCGGCCTCGGTCGGAGAGGCCGCTCGAAGACTTCTCTCTCCGGCACTCTGGAGGGTCCCGGCGGCGCCAGGAGCCGAGGTCTCCGTTCGCGTCCTCAATCCAGATGGTGTCCGGTCAGCCGCCCGGCCCTTTGTTCGCCCGGGCACGGCCACCCCGCTCGCCACTGTCTCCGCCGCCAATTACTCTCCGCTCTCGCTGGCGCCGTCCTCGATCGTCGTCGCGTTCGGGAGCGGCCTCGCTGCGGCGACTGCCGCGGCGACATCCCTTCCACTTCCGACCAGTCTGGATGGAACCTCTGTCCGAATCAATGGAGTCATTGCCCCGCTCTTCTTTGTCTCCCCGGGGCAGGTCAATTTTCTGATTCCAGAGGGGGTGCAGACGGGATCGGCGGTTGTCGAGATTGTCGCCTCGAATGGCGCGGTCTCTCGCCAGGCGATCTCCCTGGCGCAGGCCGCTCCCGCCCTCTTCACCAGTAACGCGCAGGGGACAGGGGCGCCAGCTGCCCTGGTGACGCGCGATGGGGTCTCGTTTCGAGAGGTGGGCAATCCTGACGGGACACCCAATCCGGTCAGCGTCGGTGACTATCTGGTCCTGTTTGGGACTGGATTCCGCAACGCGCCCAGAAGTTTCATTGAGGTCACACTGCAAGGGCAGCCTGTCCCTCTCCTCTACGCAGGGCCGCAGGGAACCTTTGCCGGGCTCGACCAGCTCAACCTGCAGATCCCCCCAGGATTGCGCGGTCCTGTCGACGTAGTTCTCTCTGTCCTAGGAAAATCGACGCGTGCGGTTCGAATACATGTCGAATGATCAGCTGCCTGACAACCAGAGAGACGATTCCTGAACTGGAATTTGCCGCTAAACTGGGTAAGAGGTTGAGGCTTCACCCCCTTCGGTCCTGCCATACCGCGAATCAGGCGGGAGGCCCACCTCCTGAGAGGGATGAACGCTGTTGAGTGAGGGCGACCCTGTTGGCAGGCGATTGTTTCAGTGGTGGCGAGTGGTTGCGGCGCGAGATCGTCAGGGAGAGGGGATGGCTGGAGGTCGAGCGCTGTCGCCCACCTCTCGATTGCTCCTGGAGGTAGGTCGCCCCTCCTTTTCATCTCATTACCCTTCCAATCTGTCCATTTGCCCGGCTCATTCCATTGCTCATCCACGCTACTTCTCCTCTGAGAGGTTCTTCATGGCTGAAAGGGGGAGCCCCTCAGCCTTGGCCAGGCCTCGTTCTGTTCCAGGATAGATTGTCCATCTGACCGGGTGAGATGGGCAGGCCCAAAAAGAGAAAAGGCTTGGGTTTCCCCAAGCCTTCTCTCTTTTAAGTCGAACGAAATCGTTGACTTAAGCTAACCAACCATTCCTTAGTTACCCGTGAACGGGAAGACAGGAACAGTGATGGTGTTTCCAGCACCGCTGGTGCCGAGACCGGTAGCCGGACCCCTCGGGACCAAGGTCAGGTGATGGAGGTTGTGGCCGCCTTCGAAGTTGACCCGGGCCTGCTGATTGTAAACAATCATCGAGCCAAGGAATCCATCAGCAGCTGTAGTCGAACCACCACCGATCCAGATCTTCATCCACCCAGTGCGGCCTGCGGGAATGACGCTGTCAAACCGCGGAACCGTACGAGGCGTTGTGTTGGACAAGGTGAGAATCTCGTGGCAACGGTTGCCGCCAAGAACGAAGCTCTGCGACTGCTCGGCATCGTCAAAGAGAAGACCGAAGAGAGAACCCACGCTGTTCATACCCGTCAACAGGTTGCCGGTCGGACGGAGGAGAACGAGAAGCGTACGGTCATTGGAAGCACGGCTCGGAATGTTCGAGAGTGCCAATGTCGCAGGCAACTGGTTGTAACCCGCGTTGGTGACATCCGTAGCTGATGACGTTCTTCCGTCAAGGCCAGCCACCGCCGTGACCGCATTCGCATTGCCACCAGGAATCTGGATAGCAATCTGGCGAGCGCCGGTCTGAACGTTGGTTGTACGCGCAGTGTCGTCATTGGGGTTGGTCCACAGGGCAGAGAACGCGATCGCGCCCAGGTTGGCCTGGTAGGAATCGGCGGCACTGAGTCTCCGTGTGTACAGATCACCAATGAGGAAGTTGAAGTGGATGGGGATACCGAGATAGTTCTCAGCGATCGCCATGATGTACCCGGTTGTACCCGGATCGAAGTCAGAGGTCAAGAATGAGTAGGTCTGGTTCGCCGTCAACTCCGTCTTGAAGTCGGCCACGCTGCAGCCGGTAGCAACGAAGAAGAAGTGAACGATGATCGGGTTCGACTCATTCGTGTTGGTGATGTTGATCTTGGTGTCCTGGCCTGCAACGTTCGAGGCATCCGACTGGTACAACGTGTACACCAGCAGGGATCCCGCCTTTTGGTCGCTCGCCTCAGATGTCTGCGGGTAGATCGTACCCGGATCCGCCGCAAGGGCGGACATCGACATCATCGCCGCAGCGAACACCGCCATCAGGTAATGTGTAAGTTTGCGTGAGGTTCGCATTTGTGATTTTTCTCCTTTGGGTTAGTAACCGATATTCGATCTACCCATTTTTTCAAGGGGCACAAGGCGGCCAGATCTATATTGGTACATTTAAACAAAATGCAAAACTGCGTCTTGAATCATTCTGCTCAATGTCGAGATAGAACTGATCGATTGATCCCGGAAGAATGAGAAGTATCAAACTCACGTTGTAATGGACTTACGGGTGTAGGTAACATTCAAGATGAGTCATTATCGGTTCAAAACTTGCCTTGCTGCGAGCCGTCTTGGGATGCTTTCTGGTGAGTCGGGCTCACGGCC
>JBEIJP010000250.1:0-5116 GCA_040380245.1 Acidobacteriota bacterium
GGATCCTCTCGGTCCTGATCCACGGGGATGCCGCCTTTGCCGGACAGGGGATTGTGACGGAGACGCTCAATCTGGCGAGCCTGGACGGGTACAGCACCGGTGGAACGATCCACTTTGTCATCAACAATCAGATCGGGTTTACTACCTCCCCAACATCGAGCCGTTCGTCGATCTACTCGACCGACGTCGCGAAGATGACACAGCTGCCGATCTTCCACGTCAACGCCGACGATCTCGAAGCCGCTTACAGGGTCCTGCAGATCGCGCTCGACTATCGAAAGAAGTTCAAGAAAGATGTGGTCATCGACCTGATTGGCTTCCGCCGGCACGGACACAACGAGGGGGACGAGCCGAGCTACACGCAGCCACTGATGTACCAACGGGTGCGCGAGCATCCAGGGGTTCGTGAGCTCTACTCCCGCCAGTTGTTGCGCGAGGGGACGATCAGTGAGGACGAGTTGCAGCAGATGATCGAGGAGCGCTGGCGTCGCTACGAGAACGCCATGCTCGCGGCCAAAGAGATCGTTGCCCGCCAGAAGGCGATCACACGCCTCCCCGATCCGGAGCCAGAGATCGATGGTTCCGAGGTGGTCGAAACCGGCGTCGACCGCACCGTCCTCCAGAGTGTTTCGCAGGCGATGAATGTCGTCCCGAATGGGTTCACGGTCAACCCCAAGATGGTCAGTCAGATGTCCCGTCGAGCGCGGATGGGGGAGGGGGAGGTCCCGATCGATTGGGGCTTTGCCGAAGGGCTCGCCTTTGGATCGCTGCTCATCGAGGGCACCTCGGTGCGCCTCTCTGGACAGGATTGTGGCCGTGGAACCTTCAGCCAGCGCCACGCGATCCTCTACGATACGCGGACCGGCGACCCTTGGACACCGCTGCAAGCTCTGGCTCGTCCGGAGGTTCGGTTTCAAGTCTTCGACAGCTCCCTCTCCGAGGCGGGAGTTCTCGGCTTCGAGTATGGCTATTCGGTGATCGCGCGGGACTCGTTGACGATGTGGGAGGCGCAGTTTGGCGACTTCTCGAACGGGGCCCAGGTCCTGATCGACCAGTTCATCGCGCCGGGAGAGGACAAATGGCAGCAGACCTCGCGGCTGGTTCTCCTGCTCCCGCATGGTTACGAGGGGCAGGGACCCGAGCACTCCAGCGCCCGGTTGGAGCGCTACCTCCAGTTGTGCGCCGACAACAACATGCAGGTCTGCTATCCGACGACGCCGGCGCAATACTTCCACCTCTTGCGCCGACAAGTCTGGCAACCCCTCAGCAAGCCACTCGTCGTCATGACGCCGAAGAGCCTCTTGCGTCTACCGCAGGCCGTCTCGAGTCTCGATCAGATGACGAGCGGCGGGTTTCTGCCCGTCATCGGCGACGCGATCGATCCGGCGCGGGTCGAGCGGGTCGTGCTCTGTAGCGGCAAGGTCTACTACGATCTGATCGCCGAGCTGGAGCGCAGAGCGGCGGGCAGCGGTCGAATTGCCATTCTGCGGGTCGAGCAGTTCTATCCGTTTCCATTGGCGCTCTTGCGCCGCTGGCTCGCCAGCTATCCCCATGCCGTGGAGCTCTTCTGGGTTCAGGAAGAGCCACAGAATATGGGGGGATGGAGTTTTCTGCGGCCACGGCTGGAAGCGCTCCTCCGGGAGGATCAGGAGCTGCGGTATGTCGGTCGGGCGGCGAGCGCCAGCCCGGCGACAGGATCCTACACGATCCACCAGCTGGAGCAGGCGAAGTTCCTCCGGGAGGCCCTGGACTGAGACCTTGAACGGATCCGCCTGGACGAGAACGTGTCTGAATCCCGAAGCGAGGATCGGTCCCCCGGGTCATCATCGGACGGGCCTCACCGGTTGGGGGTCACGGGGTTCGATCGCGGGACATCAGGTAGATCAGCTTGTCGTTGAAGTGAAGGTGCTGGAGCCGCTCAGGTGGCTCGACCAGTGGTGGCCCCTCGATGATGACGGGCTTGATCTCCGGAGGCGCTTCGTCATTGCCGCGTTTCCGATCGATCGCGTAGTCGACTTCCCGCATGACCCAGGGAGAGCGACTGGCGGCGCTTGACCAGAAGAGAAGAAAGAGGTCGCACTGATCGATGTTGCGATAGAGTTCTTTCTCCCAGCGCTGCCCCGGATCGAGGCTGAGAATATCCTGGAAATATCGGATTCCCATCTGGTCCAGCATCTGGGCACGAGCCAGGACTTTGTCGCGATCCTCAGAGGCATAGGAGAGGAAGGTGAAGCGGTAAGCGAGAGCGGAGGGTTCCGGTGCCGTTACAACTGGCATGGGGGTGCCGGCGGGCACGACCTGCAGCAGAAACGAGATCCGTCCAATCGGGACAGTATTTTGGCTGACGGTCACCTTACCGGCAAGGTTGCCGATGTGGCAGTCACTCGGGATATCGACGATAAATTGGACCGATTCGGTATCACCCATCCAGACGAGAGTCTGGACAGGGTCCGGGAGGGTAAGCCGGGAGAGCTCGAGGTGAAAGGTGAGTTCCGCCCCGCGGGCGACGCGGGTGGAAAGGGTCTTGACCCCTCGGGAACGGGCTGTCGGATCAAATCGCACAGCAAGGAGGGCCGCTTCGCCGTCGAGCCCTTCGAGGTGGGTGAAGACCTGGATCATGATGGTCTCGCCCTGGGGAGCGATGGATGGGGCAAAGACAGAACATTCAACCAGGTCATCCTGGAGATTGCCGGGCAGCTCGAGATTGGCGGCTGGTGCGCTCGTGGGGGCAGGGGGCGAGGGAGCCGGAGCGGCGGTAGCGGAAATGGAACCCTCCGCGGAGGGCGCTCCAGGCGAATCGACAGAGATCGACTTGGCCCTCTTTTGGCGCGGTCCGCTGATTGGGAGCGCGGCAATCAGCATCAGCAGGGCGCCTGCCCCACCGAAGATGGGACTGACCAGCCTGACTTGCCCCGATTTGAGCAATGGATCGGCGACGGAGATGGTGAGCTGCTCTCGCCAGAGCAGGTGGCGGATGCTCTTCGCTCCGGTCAATTCCGGATCCCTCGGGCGCCATTCAATCTCCATAACCGCCTCGACCTTTTGTTGAACCACCGCTGAGTTGGCGCGCACCCGCCACATCCAATCCACGCTGGTCGACTCGCCCAGCGGACGCCAGCGCTCGAGGGCCTCCTCAACGGGAAAGACGTCGATCGATTCGGAGTGAAGCTGGCAGCGAATCCAGGCATCGTAACCTGGTCCCTGGCTCTCGCCGAGCGAGACATCGAGGGGACGATCAGGGATCGGCTCAATCGAAGTCGTCCGCTGGGTACGATCCCCGCTGGTCGTGGTCACGTCGGTTGGACTGGGCTGTTCGACCATTCTCCGTGTCAGGCTGACTCTGACCAGCTCCATCGCTCCCCGCTCGATTCTCCCGGGATAGTCGCCTTCGATCTCCTCCTGATGGAATCGCTGGGGGGTTGGCGTTGGTTCGACGATGCGGTAGAAAACTTCGCCCGAGTCTGGAGTGGTGAGTGGGGGGCGCCTTTCAACAGAGGGATCGGCAGGAGGTGGGGTGGTCGATGGCTTCTTCTTGCTGGCGCTGGCGGGGACAGAGGGCAGAAGGGGGACGGGTTGACTGGGCTGGGTCGGGTCTGGAGTGGGGATCGGTCTCAGTTCCGAGGGGGAAATTGGCTCCACCAGTGCGTCACGATCGAATGTCTTTCCGGCAATTGGAACTGGACTCTCGACCCGCGCTTGTGTCAGCAGGTACCCACCTGCCCCCAGTGCCAGCAACAGCCCGCCGATCGTGGTGACGATCCGCCTCCATCTTTTCGAGTCAGTCAGTTCCATACCGCTCCTCTACACTCCCTGCCATCTACCCGGATAAGATGCTGCCCTTGGGACCTGACAGAACAAGTGGCGTGGGGATATCTGGGCTGAGTCGGAACCAGAGGATGAAGGTCGCCCAGTGATCCTGGTTCAGATTCAACAATCGCTTTTCTCCAGAACGGGAATCATCGGGCTTTCCCGAAATTTCCGATCTGGGATACAATGCGTTCTTTTCGCGAGAGATCAAAGGGAACAGGCGAAACATCCGATTTTGAATAAATTATGAATGGGTTGTGAATGAGTTTTGAAGTGGTTTGAGACGGCTTGAATAGTGAAATAGCGCGTACGGGACTCGAACCCGTGCTCTCCGCCTTGAGAGGGCGGCGTGTTAACCAGTTACACCAACGCGCCAAACGAGAGAGAACATAGCACGGTCCAGGACCTTTTTTCAAGCAGGCCGACTGGAAGAATCGATCTGACGGCTGCCCCGGGTCCTTGCCAATCCGACCAATCTGAGTGGGAGAAACGTTGAGAGAGAGGATCGAGGAGAAGATGGCCACATCGCTGGCGGAGGAGATCAAAGCACAGCTCGTCAGGCTGGTGCGCGAGCAGTTCGGGCAGGAGTTGGGCGAGGTGGTCGTGGAGACGCCCCCTCAACGGGAGATGGGAGATCTGGCTTTTCCGCTGGCCTTCGAGTTGGCGAAGCGGCTCAAGGCGGCGACGGGGGAGAAGCAGAACCCGCGGGACCTGGCGGGAAGGCTGGCCGCGGGCTTGCGCGACCTCGCTGGGGTCTCGCGGGTGGAGATCGCCGGGCCGGGGTACCTCAACGTCTTCTTCGATCGTCCACGGTTCTTTTCGTCACTGCTTGAAGAGCGGTCGTCGAAGGGGGCGATCGGCTCGGCCGGCGCGGGTGGAAAGTTGATCGTCGAGCATACCTCGATCAATCCCAACAAGGCGGCCCACATCGGCCACGTCCGAAACGCCGTTCTGGGAGATACGACCGCGCGGATTCTGCGAGCGATTGGGGAAGAGGTCGAAGTCCACAACTACATCGACAATACTGGAGTTCAGGTGGCCGATGTGGTGGTCGGTTTTCTCTACCTGGAGAAGCGCAGCCGGGCGGAGATCGAAGCGCTGACGACCCGTCAGTCGACAGAGCGCGCCGAGAGCTTTGATTACTACTGCTGGGACCTCTACGCGCGAGTGGGGGCCTGGTATGAGGAGGATCGGTCTCGCCTGGAGATCCGCGCACGGACGCTTCACGAGATCGAGGCTGGCAACAACTCGACGGCCGAAGTAGCGGAGCTGATCTCGAGGCGCATTGTCGATTGCCACCTTGCCACCA
>JBEIJP010000251.1:0-5114 GCA_040380245.1 Acidobacteriota bacterium
CCACTTCCAGCACGGGAAGTACAACCAGAACTTCGAGCGGTTCCACCGCGTGCTGGAGCGGTTTCCCCCGGGTCAACTTCATTGGTCACGCCCAGACGATGTGGGGCAACATCGACCGTCGCCACGAGCAGAGCGTCCTCTACCCGAAGGGGAAGGTGACGGTTGGAGGGCTGACGGATCGGTGGCTGGGCGACTATGCCAACTTCTACGCGGACCTCTCGGCCGGCTCGGGCGCCAACGCCTTCGCCCGCGACGAAGAGCACGCCGTCGGCTTTCTACTGCGCCATCAGGAGAAGCTGATGTATGGAAGCGACTGTCAGGATGTCGACGGCAAGGATGACCGCTGCGTCGGAGTCAAGCAGCTGACGATGCTGCGGCGGCTGGTAGTCGACCGGCGGGTACGAAGAAAGATCCTCTACGACAATGCCCGTCGTCTCCTGAAGATCTGATCACCGCAACCAGCGGTCGAGCGCTTGGTAGACCTCCTCGCGAACCGGCGTCGGGAAGTCGTGCCCGACGTCCGGGTAGCGGGCGATGAGCCGGTCAGCGGCACGGAAGATTCGCCGATAGACGGGCCGGGCGGCCTCGACGCAATCACGGACTCCGGAATTGTCGAAGTTGTCGTCACCGAGCGGCGCGTTGATGAAGAGACCGCGTGGCGCCAGGGCGGCGAGCAGCGCGGGAAAGTCGAAGGGCATCCGTGCCGGGTCTTTCTGAAAGCGTGTCGCCACCAGCGGCATATATCGAAGCCCCTCCCAGCCGGTCAAATTCCCGTTCTTGTACTTCGGAAAGGATGTGAAACCGCAACTGGTGACGATGGCTCGGAGGCGGGTGTCGAAGGCGGCGACGAAGAGGGCGTTGTGACCTCCCAGGGAGTGGCCGATGACGCCGATGCGCCGCCGGTCGACCTCGGGCAGGGCTTCGAGCAGATCGACGGCGCGGCGATGGTTGACAATCCCCTTCATCGTGCAGCTCTGATAGCCATTCTGGTAGGGATCAAAACGGTTCTCGCCCAGGTAGGGGTAGTCGGGAACGACACAGACGTAGCCGCGTTCGGCCAGCTCACGCGCGTAGTGAAGGTTGGGGAGTCCGCCAAGCCCGGCGGGCTCGTCCTTGCCGATACGCGTGGTCTGGTGGAGGCAGAGCATCGCCGGGGCACGACGGCGCAACCCTTTCGGGATCATCAACCAGGCGGGAACCGGGTCGTTCGGCTCGCCAAGGTACGTGATCCGCACTCGGGTGTCACGATCTGTCTCTTCCTGCCCGATCCGCCTGACGTCGAGAGGCGAACGGTCCGGCGGCGGCAGCGGCCCCATCAGCTGCTCCATTCCGGCAAGCGTCGCCCGACGCGCCCGCTCCCAATCCCGACGGGTCTGGATCTCACCGTTGTCGATCGCCGCCCCCCCCAGCGCGGCGACCATCCCTTGCAGCATGTTGCGTCTGGTGTGGAGCATCCTATCTGACCTCCGTCTTGAGCCTCGCCAATTCACGGCGCAGCACAGCCAATTGGCCGGTGTACGACTGGTCTTCGACCAGATTGCGTGTCTCGTACGGATCACGCCGCAGGTCAAAGAGCTCCTCATACTGAAAATCCGGCCAGTAGATATACTTGACGTCTCGTCTGACCAGTGCCGTCGATGATGGAATGAAGTCGACATTCCGGATCGTCGCGTGTTCATAGAAATACTGGCGGCGCCAGTTGCGCGACGCTCGACCCAGATAGAGCGGCGCCAGATCCCTTCCCTGCATCCCCGACGGAGGTCTCACCCCGGCAAAGCCAAGAATGGTCGGCGCGAGGTCGACGTTGAGGACCATTTCGTCACAGATCTTGCCCCGCCGCTGGTCACGTGGATCACGAATGATCAGCGGCACGCGGATCGACTCTTCATAGGGGTACCACTTATCGGCCAAACCATGTTCGCCGTGGAAATAGCCGTTGTCGGTGGTGAAGATGACGAGGGTCTCGCGCTCGAGGCCACTGACTTTCAACTCTTGCAGAATCCGACCGACCACCGTGTCGACCTCGGTCGCCAGCCGGTAGTAGGACTTCATGTACTCCTGGTACTTCTCGGCTGTATCGAACCGCCAGTGCCAGCGATTCCGCCCCTCGTTCTGTTCATTGGCGATGAAGGGGGGCAGCAGGCGGAAGAAGGCGTCACCCGCCGTCGGCGGGAGAGGGATGGTCACGTCGCGATAGAGGTCGGCGCTCTCCGGTTGGTAGAGGTACTGGCGCGGATGCTCATCCTCGGCGTGGGTCGCAAAGAAGGAGACGGTGAGGCTGAAGGGTTTGTCGGTTGGTCGCGTCCGGAGAAACTCGAGAGCATCCCGTTCATTCTTCCGCGTGACGTGAAGGGTCGACCCATCCGGCTGCTTCATGAAGTGGCGACCCGCGTAGGAGCGTCCGAAATCGAACCGCTCCGCCGGGAATCGACCATTGTGCCACTTGCCGACGTGGCCAACATAGTAGCCATTCGCGCGGAGCAGGCCAGGCCAGGTCTCCTCCCACGGGGTACGAAAAGCATCGAAAGCGGTATTGCCGTGACGCGACATCCACTGCCCAGTCAAAAACGACGCGCGACTGACGCCACAGATGGAGGTCGTCACATAGGAGTGGCGGAAACGAACTCCCTGGCGTGCCAGACCATCGAGATACGGGGTCCTGACAACCGGATGGCCCGCTACTCCAAGCGTGTCGTGACGCCAGTCATCGGCGTAGAGCACAACAATGTTCCGGGGTTTCGCCTCGACGAGCCCGGACAGCAAGATCAAGTGGAACAACAGGAAACTTCTGATCATCCTCTTCCCTGGTCTGGATCCTGGCTCAACCCTCTGGACCGACTTCACGCCTGGCCCGGGTCAACGCGTCCGTTCACCGGTCTCCCATTCGCCCCCGGATCAGGGGCAGCCCGAGCAGCCCACCGAGAAGGAGGGCCGCCGCCACCATCATCAGGCCTCCGTCGTACGACCCCGTCCGATCCCGCAACAGTCCGATCAATGGAGGCAGCCCGACACCGGCCACATTGGCGACCGAGTTGATCAGCGCGATCGAACTGGCGGCGGCCGGACTGCCTGCCAGATACTCGGTGGTCGCGCCCCAGAAGATCGGCGTCGCCGCCCAGTTGAGCCCGATCGTCAGAATCAATAGCACGTAGGTCACTGGTAAGCTGCCGGTACGCAGACTCAGCAGGAGTAGCAGCCCGGCCAGCAGCATCGGCAACGCCAGGTGGAGCCGCCGTTCCCGCGTCCGATCGGAGTGATGGCCATTGAGGTACATCGCCAGTGAGGCGAAGACGAATGGAAGCGCGGCGTAGAGGGTCACCACGAAGTTGCCGGCGCTCGAGATCCCCTTGAGGATCTGCGGCAGAAAGATCGTAATCCCAATCGTGCCGAAAGCCTGGAGCAGCCAGAAGAGGCTCAACCCCCAGACGCGCGGATCGCTGAAGGCGCGATGCCAGCCGTCAGCGTGGGACTCCGGCGCATGCGCCCGCTCCGCGGCCATCGTCTCACTCAGCCACTGTCGCTGCTCCGCCGTCAGCCAGCGCGCCTCCGCCGGACTGTCCGGCAGATACCACAAGACCACCAGCCCGAGCAGGATTGCCGGCAACCCTTCGACAAAGTAGAGCCACCGCCAGCCACTGAACCCGCCAATCCCATCCATCTTCAGCAATGCGCCGGAGAGCGGCAACCCGACCACCGAGGCCAGCGTCGCCGCGATGTAGAAATAGGACATCGCCCGCGCGCGCCGATTGGCCGGAAACCAGCGGCTCAGATAGAAGATGACTCCCGGCGTGAAGCCCGCCTCCGCCGCTCCGAGCAGAAGCCGCATCACGTAGAGCTGGTTGGCGCTCTGAATGAAGGCCATCCCACAGGCGACGATTCCCCACGAAACCATGATGCGCGCAATCCAGCGCCGCGCGCCGACTCGCGCGAGGATGACATTGCTTGGAACCTCAAAGACAATGTAGGTCAGGTAGAAGAGGCCTGCCCCAATCCCGTACATCGTCGCCGTCAACCCCAGTTCCGCGTTCATCTGCAGCGCGGCGACCGAGATGTTCGACCGATCGATGTAGGCGATGAGATAGAGCAGCATCAGGAACGGCAGCAGCCGGCGGGTCACGGTACTGATGGTCTGGTTCTCAAACGGATTCATGTCGTTTCCAAAGGGATGTTGTCAGACGATCGATCAAGAGACGAGCCCCTTTCGGTCCTCTCTCGCTAAATGACCAGATCAGACTAGATCAGCTTTTCAGCCCTGGCAAGATTCGCTCTTCCTTGCGCGTATTCTTTCCATCCGCATCGGTGAAATTGTCGACATCGATCACCGTACTCATCAAAAGCTTCTTGTGCCCTAAAACCGAATTTCTCGTTCAAATTAATAAAAAAGCTCCTTCTCTTGAGATAAAGCATTCAACCACGAAAACTTATCTCAGAAAGAAGGAGCTGCACGATGCAAATAGAGTGTAAAAAGGAAGGGACTTCAGGGTGTCGTGTGCGTTCCCCCCCTGAGATCCCTGCAGGCAGTCCGCACACCCTTCCATTGGAAAAGAGAATTGCCGTCGGGAATCAAGCCTGTTTTCGACGCCTACCGGACCTGGCCAGGGTCTTCTGAATTGCCGCATTGATCCATTCGGTAGTAGGGTTGGTCCCTTCCGGTGGATCGAACTCAGAGTGGGCCACAGATGTGTTTTGACCTTTCCTACAACCACTAATCATCGGCACCGGGGTGCAACGCAGGAGGCAGCTCGGAAGAGACTTCGAATTCCTATCCGCTCGGTCACTGCCATCATAGATTCACGCCGCATTTGAGACCAAGCCTTATCGATCGCCAAATTCTCATGTGGTCGATTCGTGCTTCTGGCCAGCCCACGATTGACCGCCCTCTCCGGGATTTCCAAGGCATCGTCAAACGTGACCTTCATCTCTTTAGAAGACAGCCTTGATCGAAGCGGTTTTCGTGCAGGCCCCCGCGAACGCCTCAAACAAGGAGGTCAACCGCCCGCCCGGTTCCGCCCACGGAGCGTGGGCTTGCCGAACTCCGCGTGGTGCGCAGTCAATCCGGGGAACGCCAGCCTCGGCCATGGCGACATGCCGACAAATGGCGAAGTGCCTCCACC
>JBEIJP010000252.1:0-5112 GCA_040380245.1 Acidobacteriota bacterium
CCTTCGCCCGTCCGAAGCGGCGCGGCCGAGCCACAATGCGGGTGGTCATGGGGACAATCCGCTCTCGGCTCGGAGGCAGGTAGTTCCATCCGTCGCCCCTCTCCCCCTCGTACGTCCAGCCGCACAATCGTCTGACCCGTCCCGTTCCACTGTTCTGCGGGACGAACTACCGTGCTTCCATTGGCGTATGGGCGAACGCGTGTAATGGGGCTCATTCGGACATCTTCTTCAATGTCCTGGACGAGAGGGGAGGCGCGCAGGGATTCCAATCCGGTCAGATTGATCCGCAACCCCAGAATCGGGAGATAACTGAACCGCTTGACCGTTGTCGAGTCATAGCCGACCAGGGACTCCAGCAGATGATTCTGAACCTGCTCGATGCCAGAGCCGCTTTGACCCTCGGCCGCCAACTGCACGATGACGTAGATCGTGCCCGTCGCCCGGACTCGCAGCGCCAGCTGGTTGAACTTACGCTCGATCGGTGCTTCCCGAATGACCTGCGCTGGATAGGCAGATGCTGCCCCTCCCAGAAGAAGAATCAACAAGGAAAGACAATGGAAAAGATTCCTTCTTCGCTGGTGTGTGGTGGTAGTTTGCTTGGTTCTCATACTCCCCTCTCGAGTTTCCCTGTCGGTCGATCTTTCCGCGATCCGACTCTGCCCGACAGAGTCTTCTGCTTCGGAAAGATCCCTCAAGTCTCTTTGGATGGAGGTTGTCAAGATGCGGGTGTGGCCGGCTGGTTTTGAGGAGGTTAGACCGCGTCGTTCGGTGGGATGCACTCACCACGAAGAACACCGGGTCTTTCCGCTTATCTCACCCGCGCACAATGGGGGATGCATCGCCATCAAGGGCGATCCATCCGATCGAATGGCCATGTCTGGGGCAGCACATCGCGATTCGATTGGCACTCAATCCAAGTGTGCGTCTCCTCTCCGATCAGTTCAGCTGATGGAGATGTGTCAGCGGATCGGTCAATGGGTAGGTTCCAACGGCCCAGGTTCTCCGGAAGACCTTATTTCGACAGCCTCCCAGATACACGGAGGCTGGCTCGATGAGGCAAGGTCTTTCGGAAACTTCTCCCCACCACCTCGGTGCAATCCCGTATAAACGCATACGAGATCGTACAAAGGTCTACGAACGGTCGGGGGAGTCAAACGGATCATTCATCGTTTGTGTGCTACATCCTGCTTTCGAATCTGTGTGAGGAGATCTTGGTGAAGAGATCTTCGTGAAGAGATTCAACAGGAGCTGTAACAGGCCGACGGGGGGGTCGATCAAAAACAGGCTGAATATAACAGAAGGAAAAAGTTTTCTCAACACCCTTTTTATGGCAAA
The DNA here is from genome assembly GCA_040380245.1 of Acidobacteriota bacterium. Taxonomy (GTDB): domain Bacteria; phylum Acidobacteriota; class Blastocatellia; order RBC074; family RBC074; genus CAIOZW01. The sequence goes on from JBEIJP010000252.1 coordinate 1,336, forward strand.
AAAAGACGCCTCCCGCCGCAGGATCGAGGTCGACCCATGCTTCGGGAGGCTTCGGGAGGCGTCTGGAGCGGGGAGTGCGAGCCGCTATTCAGGACGCAGCCGGGATCGGCGACGTCGGTTCTGGTCGAGGGGCTCCGTCTCCTGCAGGGTCTGTGGCGGAAGGTCCTGGCCATTCAGGGGAGATCCCGTCGCGGGGGCCCCGATCCACTGGTTGACGGTTCCTGCCGGTATGGAGTAGAGCACGTTCAACGTGTATGTGACACTCACAATCGCCGTGCTCCGCGCCAGAATATGCCAGTCTCCAGAGATGACCGGCCGGATCAGGCAGGTGCGGATTCGCAGTTGCCCGGCGGCCTGTAATCCAGTGACCCGGCAGTTGAAGCTGCTGGTCGTTGGTTGTCGAGTCAGCTGCACCATCAGGTCGACATTGGCGTCGCCTGTCATCGTCACGACCAGCTCCGTGGCGCCCTCAGGAACATACAGCCGGAAGAACTGCTGTCCATTTCTCCCAATCGATCGGGTGACCGTCTCCTGATTCTCGAGGGGAGTAAAGGCCGACACGGGGATGGTCACCGAGGCGATAGCGGTTGGCGCGGATGCGCCGCTCGCGTTGACTGCTTCGACCTGGTACCGGTAGGTCACATTGGCGATGAGGCCTGAATCCACATACTGGAGAGTAGTCCCCGTTGCCGGTATGGACGTGATCAGCGATAAGGTGGAATCGCTCTGTGCCCCACGGTAGATTCGATACTGCGTGGCCCCGGCCGAGGCGCCCCAGCGGATCGCCGCGGAGGTGTTCGAGGCGGCTGTGACGATCAGTCCGGTCGGAGTTGGGGGAGCCACGGAGCCGCCGCCCCCTCCGCCTCCGCCACTCTGCGTCGTCGCGGTAGCCTCCGCCGAGAAGCTGGAGGCTCCAACCGGGCTGGTCGCCTGGATACGATAGAAATAGGTCGTTCCAGCCGTCAATCCTGTATCGCTGTAGCTGGTCTCCGCTGCTGCTGGGGTGGCAATGGTTGTCCAATCTCCCGCACCGACCCTCCTTTGCAGAAGAAAGCCGGTGTGTGTAACCGAGGTGGCCGTCCAACTGAGGTTGATCCCGGTCGAGGAGATGACTGTTGCCGTCAGATTGGTCGGAGCCGTCGGTGGCGGCGTGATCGGTGTTCCCAGGGTCGTCGCGTTGGCGATGTTCGATGCCGGAGAGGGTCCGAAACTGTTGACCGCAAGGACACGGTAGAAGTAGGTGGTTCCCTCGGTGAGCCCTGTATCCTGATAGCTTGTCAGGAATTGTCCCGGAATGTCCGCGATGTTCTGCCAGTTTCCCGGGGATCCGACGCTTCGCTGAACCTGGAAGACGGTTTGATTGGTCCCCCCGAGGCTCCAGGTCAGGTTGATCTGGGTGGTCGAGACCGCTGTCGCCACCAGACTGGTTGGGGCCGAGGGCACCGGGATACTGAGGGTGGTGACGGTCACTTCATTGGAGAAGGCGGACGTCCCAAAGCTGTTGGTCGCCGCGATCCGGTATCGATAGGTGGTGGATGAGGTCAATCCCGTGTCGGCATATGAAGTTGCCGCCGGGTCTGGGATCGGAATGGAGGTCCATTCTCCCGTCGCGCCATCCAGCCGACGTTGCAGCTGAAAGCCCGTATGGTTTGCCGATCCGGGAGTCCAGTTGAGCGTCGCCCCCGTGGCCGTTATCGAAGTCGCCGCACCCAGGGTTGGCGCCGATGGGGCAACTGGCGCTGTCCCCGTCGTCGTCGCGCTGACTTCATTGGAGTAGGCACTGGTCCGAGCCGGGAAGATCGCAGCGACCACATACCGATACTGAGTTCCTGGCGTCAGGTCCTGGTCCTGATAAGTGGTGATATTTCCCGCCACCTGAGCCAGATTTTCGAATGTTCCGTTCCCCACCCGCCGTTGGATCTGATAGCCCGTCTCCCCGGTGGCATTGTCGACCCACGAGAGATCGATCCGCGAATTGGACATGACCTGGGCCTGCAGGTTGGTCGGGGTTCCGAGGGAGGCGTCAATATCTCCCCCGACATAGCTCACCCGGAGGGTGTAGGTTGTGGTGATAATTGCCCTGCTTTGGATCAGGATATGCCAGTCTCCCGCGCTCGGAGGAGGAGACGAGATCCGGCAGAATCTGGTGGTGGCAGTGGTCAGCACCCGGCAATTGTAGACGTTGGTCGTTGGTTGCCGATCTCGCAAGACATATAACTCGACAGTGGTTGAGTCGACCAGCGCCGCTTCTAACTCCGTCACTCCCGGTGGAACATAGATCCGGAAGTACTGGGTTCCATTTCTCCCCACCTGCCGCGTCACGCTCTCTCCGTTTTCGATCGGCGCGAAGGCCGAGATGGGAATGGTGACGCTCTCCGCGTTGGAGGAGAGGGATTCACCTTGGATATTGAAGGCGACCACCCGGTATTCGTAGGTCGAATTGGCGACCAGACCCTCATCTCTCCAGACGGTGACGTTGAGTCCGACGGTTCCGACCTCCTGGAAGGCGGCTGTACCCAGCCGTCGGTAGATGCGGAAGCCACTCTCGTTGCTCGAGGTGTCTGTCCACCGGATCTCCGCGCTGCTGCTGTTCAAGGCGGAGGCGAGCATTCGCGAGGGAGGCGTGGGCGTGGTCGTGATCCCTCCGCTCAATGGCGTGGCATTGGCCTCGTTGGAGGCAGTAGCGGATGGGACCTGCCCATTGAGGGCGAAGACACGGTAGGTGTAGGTGACCCCGGTCGTCAGGTTGATATCGCTGTAGATTCGGACGGCGGCGCTCACCGTGGTCAGCGTTTCCCATGTCGGGGTGGCCCCTGCCCGGCGTTCAATCTGGAACCCGGTGACATTGGTTGACCCGGAAATCCAGACAAGGTCGATCTGCGTGGGAGAGACCGCGTTGGCCAGCAGATTGGAGGGGGGGGCCGGCGCGGTCCCACCCGTGTTGAGCGGGGTAGCCGAGACTGGCGGTGAGTACCCAGAGACAACCGCTCCGTTGAGCGCGGCGATCTGGTAGAAGTAGGTTGTGCCGGTCGTCAAGGTGGTGTCGGTGTAGGTGATGCTGCTCCCTGGCAGATCGACCAGGTCGTTCCAGGTCCCAAGATCCCCAACCCGACGCTGAATCCGATACCCCGTGACATTGGCGGTGACGGCCGTCCAGGTCAGCTGAACGCTCGTTGCCGATGCTACCTGCGCGCGAAAATCGGCGGGCGTCGATGGCACGCCCGGGGTGGTGGTAGCAGTGGCCTCGTTCGACGCGGCGGACTGCTCCAGATCGATGGTCGCGATGACGCGGAAACTGTAGGCGATTCCAGCGGTCAGTCCGCTGACCTGGTGGGTGACGGTTCCACCGGTTTGCAGGCGGGTCGCGGATGGAACGAGCGCGACAAACGCCCATAGCGTCTCCGCGCCCGTCCGTCGCTCCACCCGAAAAGCGGTCTCGTTGTTGGAATTGTCTCGCCAGGAGAGGTTGACCTGGCTTGAGGAGGCTGGCGTGGCGACCAGAAGCGAGGGCGCCGCGATCGAGGCGCTCGGCGTGGTGGCGGAAACAGGGCCGATGAATTCAGACTCGCCGCCCGCATTGAAGGCCCGGATTGTGTAGGAGTAGGTCGTCCCGGCTTGAAGCTCTGTGTCCTCATATTTGGCCAGTCCGCTTCCAACACTCGCAATCTCTGCAAATGTCCCGAAGGTTCCCACTCTCCGGTAAATCTGGAATCCGTCTTCGTTGTTGGAATTGTCTGTCCAGGCCAGAGTGATCTGGAAAGGAGAGACGGCGACGGC
>JBEIJP010000253.1:0-5111 GCA_040380245.1 Acidobacteriota bacterium
AGGAACTCGTTGCGGAAGCCGATCAGGCCGCGCGACGGGATCTCGAACTCCATCCGGACCCGACCGTGGCCGTGGTTGATCATCTTGGTCATGGTCCCCTTGCGTCGTCCCATCGCTTCGGTGACCACCCCGATGAACTGATCCGGCACGTCGATCACCGCGATCTCGATCGGCTCGTGAAGCACGCCGTCGATCTTCTGGGTGACGACCTGGGGCCGGGAGACCTGCACCTCATACCCCTCGCGCCGCATCTGCTCGATGAGGATCGCCAGCTGCAGCTCGCCTCGCCCGGAGACCCGGAAGCTGTCGGCCGAGTCTGTCTCCTCGACCCGGATCGCGACGTTCCCGAGCAGCTCCTTGTCGAGTCGCTCCCGCAATTTCCGGGACGTGACGTGCTGACCGTCTTTTCCGGCGAAGGGCGAGGTGTTGACCCCGAAGATCATCGAAATGGTCGGCTCATCGACGACGATCCGGGGCAATGGGCGCGGCTCCGTCGCCGAGGCGATCGTGTCCCCGATGTTGATCCCTTCGATCCCGGCGATGGCGATGATATCCCCGGCCGGCGCCGTCTCGATCGGGACCTGCTTCAGTCCTTCAAAGGTGTAGAGCTGGGTGATCTTGGTGCGGGTCAGCGTCCCATCGTGCTGGCAGACGCTCACCTGATCTCCGACCGATACCTGCCCGTTGAAGACCCGCCCGATGGCGAGCCGTCCCACGTACTCGCTGTAATCGAGGTTGGCTACCAGGACCTGCAGGGGGGCTGCGGCGTCCCCTGCCGGTGGGGGAATGGTCCGGAGGATCTGCTCGAAGAGCGGTCGCAGGTCGGTGCTTTCGTGCGACAGCTCGTGCTTGGCGATGCCATCCCGCGAGATCGCGTAGAGGATCGGAAAGTCGATCTGCTCGTCATTCGCGTCGAGGTCGATGAAGAGGTCGTAGACCTCGTTGACGACCTCTTCCGGGCGCGCGTCCTGGCGATCGATCTTGTTGATGACGACGACGACGGGCAGCTTCTGCTCGAGCGCCTTCGAGAGAACATAGCGCGTCTGGGGGAGGGGACCCTCCGAGGCGTCGACCAGCAGCACGACTCCGTCCGCCAGCTTGAGCACCCGCTCGACCTCGCCGCCAAAGTCGGAGTGGCCCGGGGTGTCGAGAATGTTGATCTTCGTCCCCCCATACCGGACCGACGTGTTCTTGGCCATGATGGTGATCCCGCGTTCCCGCTCGAGATCCATCGAGTCCATGACCCGTTCGACGATGCGCTCATTCGTGCGGAAGAGCCCTGATTGTTTGAGCATCACGTCGACGAGGGTCGTCTTGCCGTGGTCGACGTGGGCAATGATGGCGATATTTCGCAGGTCCGGACGGTCAGGATTCGCTGTCTTCATAAGGCGGTTGGCATCTCGTTTTCTAACGGAACATTGCGTCAGTAAACCCGATGGTACCCCATGCGCGACCTTCGCGCCAGTCACCTTCTCCGACCTCCTCACCTCGCCAGTCCCGCGGAGAGGGGCATCGACCCCTCCACCACGGCGCCGATTCTGCCGATTGCGTTGATCACCCGGTTGCTTCTCCAAGGGTCTTTCCCTATCATCAAGAAGAATTTTCCTTTTTCGGAGCCATTATTCGGAATTATGTGGAGTTGTTTGGAGTGACGATGACGAAAAAGAATGGCAATCAACAACGTGGGCAAGTGATCTCTTCCAGCCGGGTGCCATCCAGGACCAGGGAGGCCGTCCCCGGGCCTGCGGTCAACGAACTGCTCGCCCGGCTCAATTATGTTCTTTCGCTGGAGTACGCTGGCTTGATTCAGTACCTCCAGCAATCGTGCCTTCTCAAGGGTGAGGATCGACAGGATTTCGCGCCGTTCTTCGCCACTTCGAGCAACGAGGCCCACCTTCACGCTCAGAATCTGGGCAACAAGATCGTCTCCCTCGGTGGGACGCCGACGACGACGCCGGCAATGATCCGCGAAGCCCATCACCTGGATGAGATGTTGCTGGCCGATCTGGCCCTGGAGCGGGAAGCCCTCGACGCCTATATCCGTGCCTGGGAGGCAGCCGAAGGCCGACTCGCTCTTCGCTTCTGGCTGGAGGATGTCATTCGTGACGAGCAGCTTCACGTCGATGAGCTGGAGAAGTTGACGACTTCCCATAACCCGGCACCCTAAGGAGTGACTATGGCAGACGTAATCCACTGTGTGCGGTGTGGGCACAAGCTTCCCGGACTCGAGAAGCCGCCCTTTGGCAGCCAACTGGGCAGGAAGATCCACGAGCAGGTCTGCCAGGCCTGTTGGAAGGCGTGGCTGGCGGCGCAGAATCAGTTGATCAACCATTACGGACTGAGCCCGATCAACCCTGAACACCAGCAGTTTCTGTTTCAGAATATGGAGGCCTTTCTCTTTGGGGGAGGCATGCAGACCCAGATCGACACGACCCTTCAAGGGACCATTCGCCATTGACCGGGCTGCCCCAGATGATCAGGATCTCGGGCCTGGCCCGATCGCAGCCGTCGCCTCTCTTCTGATCTCTCCGCTGATGCGCCCGTGTGGGGTGGGGGGGCTGTCGTTCAGGTGGATTGACAAGGGGGTAGGCCCGTACTATCTTTCCCGATTGTTCGACGAGTCGGCTGCCTGTCGCGCGCTCAAATGGCCGCAACTGGACCGGAACTCAACTGGAATCTGATTCGCGTTTGGTTCGCTTTAGGTTCGTATCTGGTTCGTATCTGGTCGCTATTCGATTGGTTGGAGTATGAGACGTCAGCAGCAACTTGGCATCTCCCCGGAGGATGACGCGGACATTCAGGTCATCGAGGATCTCTCGACCCTGCGGGGCTATGCACCGCGCCGAGGGGGGCTCTGGCGCGAACTGCGGATCCTCTTCCGCGACATTCTCTTTGCCGGACTGGTTGCGGTTCTGATTGTCGTCTTTGTGATCCAACCCGTCCGGGTCGAGGGGCTGAGCATGATGCCCCGCCTTCACGACCAGGATCGGATCTTTGTCAATAAGTTCATCTACCCCCTTCGCGAGTGGCTGGGAGACCGGGAGCCGATCAGGCGCGGAGACATCGTCGTTCTTCTCTATCCGAACGACCCATCGAAGTCGTACATCAAGCGCGTTGTCGGCCTACCGGGAGAGCGAATCGAAGTCCTTGATGGCCGCCTCTACGTCAATGGTGAGCGGATCGAGGAGACCTATCTCGACGAGGATTACCTCTCTCGAGACACTACCCCCTCCCCGGTCGATGTCAACGCGCACCATTACTTTGTCATGGGCGACAACCGCAACAACAGCAGCGACAGCCGGAGCTGGGGGCTCGTTCCTGAAAAGTACATCTACGGCAAGGCGGTCTTTCGCTACTACCCCTTTCTCCCCTTCGAGCGGGTCGGGGCGATCGACTAATCGATAGGTCGCGGGATGGAGGGGCCGATGGATGGAGAGGCCGATGGATGGGCCGGGCGGCTGGACGTGAGAAGGAGAGGGGGCTCCGACGAGGAAGAGCGGTTGATCGACGAAGGAGAGCAGCAGGACAGGCGCGGATGGCAATGTGCTCTCCGCGCCTTTGGGTATCAGGCCGAGGAAAGGCGTGATTCAGGAGGATCGACCGGGAAGAGATCCGACGCGAGGACAACCTTCGAGGCGGCAACTGGCTCGGGGGACGGCTGAAATGGTGGCGACGACATGGTGAGCTACTTGGGCAAAGTGGTCGGGCTCCTCCGGGATCCCCAAAGGGTCTATCGGAATGTCCGGGATCAGGCGCCGGTTGGACAGGCTCTGACGGTGGCTCTGGGATCGACGATCCTCCTGATGATCCTCGTCGAGCGCGTGCAACGCTCGGCCCTGGTGCCACTGAGGACGGATGGGCTCTGGATCCGTCCGCGACCAGGTCGAGGGCTGGCGGGCGCCTTCCCTTGGAGCTTCGGGACGGTTCTCTTCGACGCGATCCCGAGCGCGGGGATGCTGGTCCTCTTTGTCGCCGTGGTCCTGGTGCCAACGCTCCTGCTCCTGGTCGGATGGGTCGACAGGGAGCAGCCCGTGGCCGTGCTTCTCCGGCAGGATTATGCCGGGACCCTGGCGGCGGCATTGACGGCGGGCAACCTGGCGATCTGGATCATGCTGCCCCTTCTGGGGGTTCTCCAATTCCAGGCGGGGAAGATGACGCGGGTCGAGGCCTTCGGGGTGATTGGCTGGCTCTTCCTGCTGGGTTGGGGCCTCTTTGCCGTGCAGTTGGTGGTGGCGGTGCAGGCGCTCTTTCAGACGGGGTGGGGGAAGGCGGCCCTGATCAGTCTCCTCTCCTTTGCCTCACTGCTGGCGTTGCCCCTGCTGATGCGGATGGCCTCCTTCATCTGCGCGTCGCCATTTCTGATCCTGCTGCTGCTCTTTCTCCTGCGGGATCGGGTCGACGATCTCCTGCGCCACTCCCGCTCGCGCGAGTCCTTTCGGCGAGGCCTGGAGGCGGCGACGCTCAATCCGGCGGACGCCTCGGCACACTACCAGCTTGGGCTGCTCTACCAGCAGCGGGGAGACCGGGCGGAGGCGATCCGGTCCTTCACCCGGGCCATCGAGATCGATCCAGGCGAGATGGACGCTCAGTATCAGTTGGGCCGCCTGGCCCGGGAGGAGAACCGGCTTCCCGAGGCCTTGCGCCACTTCGAAGCGGTCCTCGCCCGCGATCCTGCGCATAGCCAGCGCGAGGTGTGGCGCGAGGTCGGCCGGGTCTACTACGCCGCCGGCCAGTATGGCGATGCGCTGGAGATGTTGGGTCGGTTTCTGGAGGCTCGCCCATCGGATGCCGAGGGGCGTTACTGGCGTGGGATGACGTATCACCAATTGGGGCGCATCGAAGAGGCCGAGGTGGAGATGCTGGCCTGTCTCGAGGCGATCCGTACCTCCCCGACCTATAAGTCGAGACGGGAGCGCGAATGGCGTACCCTCGCCGAGTCCTATCTCCGCAGGCGGCGCTGAGAAACGCTCTCCCCGAATTCCGGGAGAGCCGTTGCCTGGGCCGGCGATCAGACCGGCGATCAGACCGGCGATCAGATTGGCGATCAGATTGGTTACGAGTCAGTAGGTAAAGTTCAGTTGGATGGATGGAGGAGCATGAGCAGAAGAGGG
>JBEIJP010000254.1:0-5109 GCA_040380245.1 Acidobacteriota bacterium
AGATCTAGTGACACTTGGCCACTTTGGCTATCAGATCAGCCCTTCGGCGTCGGTCACGGAGCGATTGGTGGTCGATCGCAATCAGGGAGGGACCAGCTTTTTTGGGTTGGGACCGATGATGGTCAACCGGTTGAGCCCGACGCGCTATCCCGCCACCGTGCGGAGTGTCCTGGTTGGATTGGCGCTTGCGACGGGACAGCCATCTCCCGCCGGGGCCCCCATTCGCGTCGTCCTCTTTCGTGGGGGGGCAGGTACTGGGCTTCCCCCATCCAATCCGAGCCTTGTCTTCGATCGGACCTTTACGATTCCGCAGGTTCCACAACCAACCAGCAGCAGTGTGCGCCTGGTGGAGTTTACGATGGAAGGGCCGACCATCGATTCTGGAGACCTGTTTGTGGGGGGTGCAGGCGACCGGATCCGTGTTGGGGTTGGGGGTCGATACCTCATTGCCAGACCCGCAGCGTTCGTTTATCAGCGAGGACAATGGCGTCACCTTTCGACCGATGAAGTCGGTCATCGGAGGGAGCGGCTCGGCCAGCCTGCTGCTGCGGGCAGTTGTCAGCACTCCCTTTCGCAACCAGCCCGTGCCGATGATCACACAAGTCAGCCCGGAAGTGCTGCCGGTGGGAGGTGGGGGGCTGACGTTGTCCGTTCTGGGCCAGAATTTTCAGCCGGGCTCGGTGGTGCGGTGGAATGGCAATGATCGACCGACGACTTTTCTGTCGAGTTCATTGCTCGAGATGACCATTGCCGGCAGCGATCTGGTGGCGAGTGGAAGCGCGCGGGTCTCGGTCAACACCCCTGCGCCTGGGGGAGGAACTTCCACCGAAGTGTCCGTGACGATTGGCGGAGGCAGTCCGCTCCCGTTGATTACACGGCTCGATCCACCGGCGGGGATGCGGAACGACCCTGGAATGACCGTCAATGTGTTTGGCGCCAACCTGACGCCCACCTCCGTGGCGAGAGTCAACGGAAATGACCGGCCGACGGTCTTTGTGAGCAGCCGCCAAGTGACGACCACTCTGACGGCGGGTGATCTGATGCTCGCGTCTCCCCTCAATGTGACCGTCTTCAATGGTGGGGCTGGGGGGGGACTCTCTAATATCGCCAACTTTGTGATTCCGGTGTGCAACTACGCGGTCTCCCAAGTGAGTCAGACGTTTCCTTCCGGGGCAGGTGCGGGCTCGCTCATTCTGACGACCAACAATGACGCTTGTCGGTGGACGACGACGGCCAACGTCCCCTGGGCAAGGATCGTCAATCCGGCGACAGCCGCCGGTACGGGGAAGTATGTCGTGACCTATGAGGTGAGCCCGAACACGGCCGCTGTCGCACGGACGGGGCGGTTGACGCTGGGCGGACAGATTGTCGTTGTGCGGCAGGCAGGTCTGCTCTCTGGTGTTTCGGCGGCAAGTTATGCGCGGGGGGGGACTCCAGATTCGATCATGGCCGCCTTTGGCGAGGATCTCGCGGTGGACCCACTGGTGGCGGATCGAACACCCCTTCCCACCAATCTGGGGGGAACCACGGTGGAATTGAGGGATTCCCGTGGGGGACCGATGCGACTGGCTGAGCTCTTCTTCGTCTCCCCACGGCAGATCAACTTTCTCTTGCCGGCCTCGTTGCCGACCGGTGATGTGGCGCTCTCGATCCGGGTGCAAGGGACCTTGATCGCCTCCGGGTCGATCACGGTGACCCGGGTTGCTCCTAGCCTCTTCTCGGCGAACGCCAGTGGTCAGGGGGTGGCGGCCGCCAACCTGCTCCGATTGCGGGCCGGACAGACGCTCTATGAGCCCGTGGCGACACTCAATCAGACGACCCGCCTCTTCGATCCGGTCCCGCTGCAGTTTGGGCCAGCGTCCGACCGGCTCTTCCTGGTGCTCTACGGGACGGGGGTGCGTGGGCGAAGCGCTCTCAGCGCCGTCCGGGTTCGCATTGGCGATCAGCTGCTCACCCCGACCTATGCCCAGGAGGCCCCGGGCTTTCTGGGACTGGATCAGGTCAACGTCGAACTTCCTCGCAGTCTCGAAGGGCGCGGACTGGTCGATGTTCAACTCGAGGTTGAGGGGATTCTCTCCAACCGGATCCAGCTCTCTTTTCAGTGAGCTGTTTCGGGAGTGGGTCAGTCCCAGGCCCCGTGGCGATCGGCCCGGCAGAGGCGTCGCCACGGGAGCCGCGCTCGACGGGGCGTGAATTCATAACTGTAGGTGAGATTAACAGGGTAGGAAGAATGGCGTCCCATACGGGAATCGAACCCGTGTTGCCGCCGTGAAAGGGCGATGTCCTAACCGCTAGACGAACGGGACGCATGTCGCAACCAGAGGGGAAGTGGGAAGAAGAACCCCGCTCTCCTTCTGTCGAACCAAGGAAGCATCATACGCATCCGGGGGCTTGACGTCAACCGCGCTGTCAACTGGCACAGGAAGGTGGATCAGAGACAGGGTGGTTGCAATCTTTCCGGATGCCCTTCGTTCATCGAGCGAGCGGAAAGCCGCGTTGGCGTCGAGATTCAGCGGCGGATGGGGCGTGAGGGGTAGTGGGAATAAGGTGGCGGGGGGAGTCTGTGAGGATGTGGGTCGGGATCATCGGGGCAGCGTTGCTTCTGGGATGGGGAGGCGGAAGGGTGGCGCTGGCGCAGGACCGGCTGGTCATCTTTCCGTTTGAGAACCGATCCCATCACACTGATGCCCATTGGATTCGTGAGACTGTGGCCGAGGTGGTACCAGAGGTGCTGGAAGGGGTGAGCTTGGAGGTAGTCTCCCGCCAGGAGCGGGATCGTGCCCTGGAACGGGTTGGTCTGACGCCGGAGGATCTGCTGACGCGAGCGTTGATGCTCCGGGTAGCCGGTGCGGTTGGGGCCAATCTGGCGCTGATGGGAGAGTATGAGCTGAAGAGCGAGCGTGCGGAAGGGGAACCGACCGTGACCTTGAGCGCGCGGCTCATCGAGACAGGGGAAGGGCGGCTCGTCGCCAATCGTCTCTTCCAGGTGAGTGGTCCACTGAAGGGACTGCAGCAGCTGGAGGGGCAACTTGCCTGGGATCTCCTCTCCGTGCGTGCGTTGACGAAGGGCCTCTCCAACGAACAGCTGGTCAGGCGGGCGGCTGAGGCGCCAGTGGCGGCGTGGCAGAGTTTGATGAAGGGCATGCAGACGTCTGACCTCAAGCAGCGCGAGGCCTATCTGCGACACGCGATGCAGGCCTACGCCAGTGCGCGGCCGGAAGGGGTCTATCAGACGGCCGCCCATCAAATGGGATTGCTCTCCGCACAATTGGGAAATGATGAGGAGGCGGTGCGCCAGTTCTCGCTGCTTCGGCCGCGAGACCGGCACTACCTGGAGAGTCGGTTCCACCTCGGCACAGCCGCCTATCGCTGGGGGGATTATCAGCGGATGGTCGAATCGTTGACGCAGCTGGTGGTCTCCGGGGCTCGTCCAGAGGTCTGGAATAACCTGGGAGTCGGCCTTCTCGCCGGGGGAGAGCTGGTCGCGGGATGGGACGCGATCCAGCTCGCGCTGGCCGAGCATCCGGATGATCCGGATCTGCAGTTCAACGCGGGCTATGCGCTCTGGCGGATGGCCCGTTACGAGGAAGCCCTGCCCTACCTGCAGGCGGTGCGGCAGGCTCGTCCCCGCGATGGGCAGACGCTCTACCTCCTGGCCAGATGCCTGACGGGGCTTGCGCGGGAGGCGGAGGCCGCCATGATCGATGACCAGGCACGACGCTATCTGCCGGGCTACGCCCGCTGGACCGTTCGTCCCGACTCGATTCCTCCCCTCGGTCGGCTGAAGTTGACGCTCAATCCCTGGCGTGAAAAGGAAAGCGTCGGGGACGAGCCTGACCGAATGGTGGCGAAGTCGGTGCCTCCCCGAGTCCTTGCCAGCGAGCCCGTTCCTGATCGAGCGGGTGATTCTCGCTGGGAGCGCGTCCGGTCCCTGCTCGACAGCCGACAAGAGGCCACGGCGTTGGGGGAGGTGGAGGACCGCCTGCGAGATCACCCGGGGGACGCCGAGGCCCATCTCTGGCTCGGGATTCTCAAGGAGCGGCGCGGCGAGGATGATGCTGCCCTGCGTGCCTTCCGCCACGCGATTGGAATCGCTCCCGGATTGGTCGAGGCGCATCTGGCGCTGGGCCGTTTCTACCTGGCGCGGCGTGACCGGGCCAAAGCGCTCGCCCACGCCAGCCAGGCCCTCGCCCTTGAGCCGCAAAACAGCACGGCGAGGGCTCTTCGACGGCAGATCGAGGCCAGCCAGTAGTTGGCTGCGGAACCCCGTATGATTACGCTGATTCAACATCCCACGCGGAAACGGGCCCTTCTTCTGGCCGCGTTCGCCTCTCTTCTTCTCCACGGGGTGTTGCTGACAGGGGTCCGGTTCGCGGCCACCTTCCAGGCGGCGCTGGGGTTGAGCGGGATCACCTACGTTGACGAGGATTACAACCGGGCCATTCTGCTCGACTTCTCGAAGGGGCTGCGTTACCCGGTCGGGTATCTGGGATTTGTCGCTCCGACCAGGGTCCGCTCCCTGGAAGAGGTTCGGCGCGCCGCCGAACGGGAGGCACGACGCCGTCGGCGCGCCGAGGAGGAGGCCCGACGCCGGGCCGCCGGGGCCGAGGCCGCCAGCGAGGAGGCCCGGGAGAGCCCGGCAGCGGAGGCGCCTTCGCGCCCGGCCACGACCTACCCTGGAGGGTTTGGGCGAATCAATACTGCTCCGATTCGGGATCAACTGCAGCGACTCTACGACGCGGTCCAGAAGGGCCAGCTTCTCCTGCCCGAGGGCCGGCTCCGTGTCGGGGTCGCCGGCGGCATCAACCCCGACGGAACCCTCCGCAACTACCGACTGATCTTTCCTTCAGGAATTCCGGAGATCGACGCTTCGGCCCTGGCGATCCTGGCCGCGGTCAGCGAGAGCCGCGCCCTTGGCCCTCTTCACCAGCTGACCTCGATCAGCCTTCTCCTGGAGTTTGACCAGGTTGCCCAGCTCGATGTGGTCGGGTTTGCTGGGAACGAGGAAGAGGCCCGTGCCATCGTCGACCTGGCCAACGCCGCACTGCTCTTCGCCCGGGTCTCGAAGAGTCAGGACCTCGCGGTGATGACGATGCTCAATAACCTGCG
>JBEIJP010000255.1:0-5101 GCA_040380245.1 Acidobacteriota bacterium
ACCACCGCCATCACCTCCCGCGTCGAGCCCCCCGTCGTCACCACATCCTCGACCACCAGGACCCGCTCTCCCGACGCAATCTCAAACCCACGCCGCAGCACCATCTCGCCATCCTGCCGCTCGGTAAAGAGAGCACGCACCCCGAGAGCCCGTGCGACTTCGTGCGCGACAATCACGCCTCCCAGCGCCGGCGCGACGACCACGTCGATCGGCCCAATTCGCTCGTCCTCCCTCACCTGGGCCGCCAACGCCGCACCTAACTGCTCGGCCGTTGCCGGATCTTGCAGAACGAGCGCGCACTGCAGGTACCGTGTACTGTGCAACCCCGACGAGAGGAGAAAATGGCCATTCAAGAGCGCCGCTCTCGACTCAAATACCCTGATCACCTGATCCGTTCCCATCGTCTCCATCCACCTCACTCCTCTCGATTCTCTTCTCCCGATCTCTTCTGGCCAGACCACGTGCCAGCCGGGTCAAGCCGTCTTCTCGACACCCGCGTCCCTTCCAGTCGCCTCTCCAATGATCAAATAACGAAAGGGAAAATGGCGATGAACTGCAATCGAAAGTCCCGCCAGTCCGGCGATCTTTCGCCAGTCCGCCTCCTGAAACCCACGCAAGACCGAGACGGCCGCGTCGTGCCGCACCAGACGATTCCTTGTAAAGATCCAGGTCAGGCAGCGGATCGAGTAGTAGGCCAACGGGTGACGCCGCAGATCGTTGATCAGGAACGCGCCCCGCGCCACCCGGCTGAAACGTCGCAACAATTCCGCTGCCGCCTCATCCACGAAGTGGTGCAGAAAGAGGGAGGCCATGACAAAGTCGAATCCCCCCTCGACGAAGGGGAGATGGAAGGCGTCCGCCTGGACCACCAGGATCTCTGGGTAGTCCACCACCCAGTCCCGTGCCTCCCGCACCGCCAGCGGATGCAGATCGACCACGACAAAATCGACCCGTTTTCCGTTCCGGCGCGCCCACTCGACCACCATTCTGGGCAGATCCGCCGAGCCCGTCCCAATGTCGAGGAGGCGAATGTGCTTCCGACCCGTCGCCTCGATCATCGGGAAGAGATGACGGGCAAGGGCCCGCTGACCACCCAGCAGCTGATTGATGTGCCGCAGGTCACTCAGACAATCCCGAAATTCCTCACGAGTATAGTCCGCTCCGTCAATCCACTCCGGTTCGCGACTTCGCTCAGAAAATCGGTTCGCCAAAACCACTCCTCCCCCGCGATACCCCATCCGCGACGGTGATGAGACGCTCTCACCGATCCCTGCTGCCACTCAACTCAGGCGGTCCACTTACGGACAACCAACGCCGAGTTCTTCGATCCAAAGCCAATACAGTTGCAGACCGCATACTCGATGTCATGCGCGCGCGACTGGTTTGGCACATAGTCCAGGTCACAGTCCGGATCGGACTCGTCGAGGTTGATCGTCGGCGGAGCATACCCCCCCGCCATGCCCCCCAACGTCGCGATCAATCCAGCCGCGCCGGAGGCTCCCTGCGGGTGTCCAATCATCGACTTGGTGGCGCTCATCGGCACCTGGTAGGCGCGCTCGCCAAAGGCCAGTTTGACCGCCCGGGTCTCGATCCGGTCGTTGAGCTCGGTCGATGTCCCGTGGAGGTTGATGTAGTCGACCTGTTCCGGCCCGATCCCCGCATCCGCCATCGCCAGGGTCATCGCCCGCGATGGCTCAACTCCCGACTCGTCGAGCCGGACCCGGTGGTGGGCGTCGCAGGTCGAGCCGTGCCCGACGATCTCCCCGTAAATGGTCGCTCCCCGCGCTTCCGCATGCTCGAGCGCTTCGAGCAGCACCAGATAGGCCCCTTCCGCCAGAACGAACCCATCCCGATCCCGACAGAATGGACGCGAACCCCGCGTGGGCTCGTCATTCCACGACGGCGAGATCACCTTCATCACGCAAAATCCCAGAAGAATGCTGTGGGCCAGCGGGGCATCGACTCCGCCGGTCAGAACGCGATCGATCCGGCCCAGCGCGATGTTCTGCGCGGCATACGAGATCGCATCGGTCGAGGAGGTGCACCCCGTCGACACCAGATGGCTAAAGCCCTTCAAGCCGAATGGCATCGAGATCTCGCTGGCCAGGGATCCGGGGGTGGCGGTGGGAATGCTGTAGATGCTCGCCTTCTTCGCCTCATTGGCAAAGTAGTAACGATACTGCTTCTCCAGAAAGCTGAGACTGGCGCCTCCGCTTCCCAGCACAATACCGATCTGTCGCCGCTGCTCGAGCGACAGCTCCTGCGGGTTGATCCCCGCGTCCCGAAACGCCAGGTCGGCGGCGCCAATGGCGAAGGCGACCGCATGCGAGACATGCTGTCGATCCTTGGCGGGAATCACCAGATCCGGATCGAAGTCCTTGACCTCTCCCGCGATTTGGACCGGCAGGTCGGACGCGTCAAACCGGGTGATCCGGCTGATTCCACTCCTCCCGGCCTGCATCGATTGCCAGTAGGCCTCGCGGCCAATTCCTGCTGGACTGACACAACCTATTCCCGTAATGACGACTCTTCGCAATGTTTTGGGGCCTTGCATGCATTCTCCTTGCCAACGCCATTTCTGATCCCTGTTCCCAATCGACGTACCGTTCTCCGCGCCGCTCTGCCAGGCTCTTCGACCGGTCAATGAATGTCGGGATCGGGGATCTCGCCTTCCGCTTGCAGAAAATCGAAGTCACACCCCTCGTGAGCCTGGCTGACGTGGCTCGCGAAGAGTCGACCATATCCACGTGGATAGGGAGAGGTGGGCGCCACCCACGCAGAGCGTCTCCTCGAGAGCTCGGCGGCTTCGACTCGCAGTTCGAGGCGCCGCTCCGGGACATTCAACTCAATCCAGTCTCCCTCCTCGACCAGGGCGAGTGGACCTCCCACAAAACTCTCCGGGGAGACGTGCAGGACGCAGGTCCCGTAGGAGGTCCCGCTCATCCGCGCGTCGGAGACCCGTACCATATCACGTACTCCTTCCCGCAGCAGCTTCTTCGGAATCGGGAGCATGCCCCATTCCGGCATCCCCGGGCCCCCCAGAGGACCCGCCCGTCGCAGTACGAGCACCGAGGTCTTGTCAACCGCCAGGTCCTCCCGATCGATCCTCGCCACCATGTCGCGGTAGTCCTCAAAGACCACCGCACGCCCAGTATGGACCATCAACTCCGGTGAGGCCGCCGTCGACTTGATGACCGCGCCATTCGGCGCCAGATTGCCATAGAGGACCGCCGTCCCTCCCTCCGGTGAAAGTGGCGCTGCCAGTGTGCGTATCACGTCGCGGTTGAAGACCTGCGCGCCCGTGATATTCTCCCCGAGGGTTCTTCCATTCACCGTCCAGCAATCGAGCCTGAGCAACGGGGCCAACTCCGCCAGGAGCGCCCGCAACCCGCCCGCGTAGTAGAAGTCCTCCATCAGGAACTCCCCGGAGGGTCGCAGATTGGCGATCATCGGCGTGCGACGAGAGACCTCGTCAAATCGGGGGAGAGACAGCGGAACTTTCGCTCTGCCAGCCAACGCCAGCAGGTGAATGATCGCGTTGGTCGACCCCCCAATCGCCATCGTCACCGTCACGGCGTTCTCGAAGGCGGCCGCTGTCATCAGTTCCCGGGGTCGCCAGTCTTCCCAGACGAGATCGACGATCCTTCGTCCACAGGCGGTCGCCATTCGCGAATGGGCCGCATCGACAGCGGGAATCGAGGCCGCCCCCGGCAGGGTCATTCCGAGCGTCTCCGCCAGCGAGGTCATCGTCGAAGCCGTTCCCATGGTCATACAGTGGCCCGGCGATCGCGCGATCCCCTCCTCAATTCCCTGCCACTCCTCGATCGACAGGTTCCCGGCACACCGTTCCGCCCAGAACTTCCAGGCGTCGCTGCCGCTCCCGAGGGTCTTCCCTTGCCAGTTCCCTCGCAACATTGGACCTGCCGGAAGAAAGATCGCCGGAAGGTTGACCGAGAGGGCCGCCATCAGCAACGCCGGCGTCGTCTTGTCGCACCCTCCCATCAGGACCACCCCGTCGATCGGCTGGCTTCGCAGAAGTTCCTCAACCTCCATGGCCAGCAGGTTGCGATAGAGCAAGGGGCTCGGCTTGACGAACATCTCGTTGAGCGGGAATCCGGGGATCTCGACCGGAAATCCCCCAGCTTGCCAAACTCCCCGTTTGACCTCCTCCGCCCGCTCCCGAAAGTGGGTATGACAGATCGTCAGATCGCTCCAGGTATTGATGATCGCGATCACCGGCTTTCCCCGGAAATCTTCCGTCCCATACCCCATCTGACGAAGACGCGAGCGGTGACCAAAGGACCGAAGATCATCCGGCTGTAACCAGCGGGCGCTCCGCAGCTCCCCAGGCTCTCTGCGGGGACGCTCCACTTGCCGCCGTTCCGTCATCTCGTCACCTCTTTTCTTGAGAACCTCCCAACCCGCCACCATCGATCTGGGGGATTCGGAGTCGAGACGCTTCCCGAATTCTTGTCGAAGGCCTTGCGCGCCTTCAACGCATCGGAAAGAGCCAGGCCAGAAGCATCGTCACACAAACCCCAACCACTCCCATAATCAGCATCTGGGGAGTGAGCGTTCTCAGCCCCTCCTTCTCCGTCATCCCACTCATCCGCGTCATAACCCAGAAGGCGCTGTCGTTGAGCCAGGTCACGGGCTTTGACCCACAACCGATTGCGAGGGCCAGGTAGACGGGGTGAAAACCGAGCTGTGCCGATGTCGCCAGGCCGGAAAAGGCTCCGGCGGTGGTGATCATGGCCACCGTCGCGGACCCTTGAGCGGTGCGGATGATCGCCGTCATCAAAAAGGCAACCGGCAGAACCGCCGTCGCCACCGAGAGTCGCTCGATCACTTGACCGATGTTGGTCTGCTGAAGAACTGCGCCAAAGGCACCCCCGGCTCCGACGATCATCAGAATCGATCCCGCGCCGATAAGCGATTCCCGGACTGCGTCCTCCATCTCCTGACGGCTCGTCCAGCGCGCCATCATCACCAGACCTGCCACTGCCCCAAGGATCAAGGCGAGGTTACGGTCTCCCAACGCCTTGAGCCACGGCGCACTGGTGGAAGGGACCATCCCGGCGCCGGCTATTAAAAGGACCGG
>JBEIJP010000256.1:0-5077 GCA_040380245.1 Acidobacteriota bacterium
CCCCACGGCTGGTATGCGCCGCCCCTTCGGGGCGGAAGCGGGTACGCCCCTGCCTGGCTCTCACGTCAACAGACCGTGGTCCAAGTAATGAGAGGGTTGTGTCAGGGCTTGCTCAGAGGTGGGGCGCTGTCTCCCTGAATGAATCAGTATCGACTTTGCAAAAGCCCTGGGAAGCCGAGGGCAGCCAGGATTCTTCCAGGCTCTTCCCTTGAGAATGCGCTTCAGGATGACAGCGCAGACGATCCGAGCGTTTTGGAATGGCGAGGTCACGCACGCCTGCTGATCTTGATCTTTCTGGCACGGATCCTCACACATCCTTTCAGAAGGGTACGTCGGGAATTGAAAAGTAGGGGGACAGAAACTACTCTGGCCAGACGTTGGCAGATAGATGATCTGACCCAAAGGAGGAGAGTTGAACGACCCAGTCGGAGGCGAGAAGGCGGTGGCGACGCGAGAGGTCCTCTTTCGGGCCCGGGGGCTGACCAAGATCTACCCGATGGGAGAGGTCGAGGTGCAGGCGCTGCGCGACGTCGACCTGGATCTCTACGAGGGGGAGTTTGTCGTCATTCTTGGTCCGTCGGGTGGGGGGAAGTCGACGTTGCTCAACATTCTGGGGGGGCTCGACACGCCGACGCGGGGAGAGGTCCGCTTTCGGGACCACGTCCTGACGGGCGCGGCGGAACGGGAGCTGACGCAGTTCCGGCGGGAGCACGTCGGGTTCGTCTTCCAGTTCTACAATCTGATCCCAAGTTTGACGGCGCTGGAGAATGTCGCCCTGGTGACCGAGATCGCCACGAATCCGATGACGGCGCGCGAGGCCCTCGAGCGGGTTGGGCTTGGGGATCGGCTGCACCACTTCCCGGCGCAACTCTCCGGGGGGGAGCAGCAGCGGGTCGCCATCGCACGGGCGATCGTCAAACGACCCGAGGTGCTGCTCTGCGATGAGCCGACCGGCGCGCTCGACTTTGCCACCGGGAAGCGGGTTCTCGAAGTGCTCGACCGGGTCAACCGCGAACTCGGGACGACGACGGTGATCATCACCCACAACGCCTCGATCGGAGCCATGGCCGACCGGGTGATCCGGATTGGCAGTGGGACGATCCTCGAGATCGAGGCGAACGCGGTTCGACGATCGCCCGCCGAACTGGCCTGGTAGCCGTGGAGAGACCGCTTTGCGCGGATTGGACCGAAAACTTTGGCGGGATGTCGCGCACCTGCGGGGGCAGGTGGCGGCAATCATCGTCGTCATGGCGTGTGGCGTGATGTCCTATGTCGCGATGAGCGGGACGTGGCGCGCCCTGCTCGATTCGCGGGAAGAGTATTATCGGCGCTACCGGTTTGGCGATCTCTTCGCCTCGCTCAAGCGGGCGCCGGAGGGGGTGGCGGCGCGGATTGGGGAGATCCCCGGAGTGACGGCCTGGCAGACCCGGATCGTCACCGACGTGACGATCGACCTGCCCGGGCTGGATGAGCCGGGCACGGGACGCCTGGTCTCGATTCCCACCGGTTCGCCGGAGGGGATGATCAATGGGCTCCACCTGCTCGCCGGGCGCTCTCTCGACCGCGCGGGGCACGACGAGGTGATCGTCAGCGGCGCCTTTGCCGAGGCCAACGCGCTGCGACCGGGCGACCAGCTGCCAGCCGTCATCAACGGCCGCCGGCGACAGCTGACGATCGTCGGGGTCGCCCTCTCGCCTGAGTACATCTACGAGATCCGCCCGGGAGACCTCTTCCCGGATCCGAAGCGGTTCGGAGTGCTCTGGATGAGCCGGGAGACGGTCGCCCCGATCGCCAACATGGTCGGCGCCTTCAACGACCTGACGCTGGCGCTCGGGCCCGGGGCCAAGGCGGAAGCGATCCAGGCCGAAGCCGATCGGCTGCTGGCGCCATACGGCGGGATTGGCGTGGTGGCTCGCGCGGAGCAGACCTCTCACCGCTTCATCTCCAATGAGCTCGATGAGCTGCGGGTCTTCGGGACCTATATCCCAGGGATCTTCCTGGCGGTGACGGCCTTTCTGCTCAACCTCGTCCTGTCGCGCCTGGTCATGACGCAGCGGGAACAGATTGGCGTGCTCAAGGCCTTTGGCTTCGGCAATGCCGCGATCGGCAGCCACTTCCTCAAGCTGTCGTTGCTGATTGTCGCCGGCGGCGTCGGGATCGGCATCGGGCTGGGCTGGTTGTGGGGGCGATCGCTGGCGGGCCTCTACGCGGAGTTCTTCCGGTTTCCCGTCCTGACCTACCGGATCGATCCGCGCACGCTCTTCTGGGCGATCGGGATCAGCGGCGGCGCGACCATCCTGGGAGCGCTCGGCGCGGTCCGGCGAGCGGTGGCGCTCCCTCCGGCCGAGGCGATGCGGCCAATCCCGCCAACCCGTTTCCAGGCGGGCATCCTCGAGCGGCTCGGACTGGAGCGCTGGCTTCCCCTCACTTCGCGCGTCATTCTGCGCAACCTCGAGCGGACACCGGCCAAGTCTGGAGGCACGATGATGGGCATCGCCCTCTCGATCGCGACGCTCTTCATCGGCTTCTACTTCTTCGACGCGATCGACCACCTGATCGAGGTGCAGTTCCGCCAGGTCTTCCGTGAGGACGCGACCGTCTTCTTCAACGGCGCCCGTCCGCCGTCGGCCCGGTTCGAGCTGGAGCGGATCCCCGGGGTGCTGCTGGTCGAGCCCTTCCGCTCGGTCGCGGTCGAGATCGCCTACGGCGCGCGCCGCCGCCGGATCGCGCTGCAAGGGGTCGAGCGGGCAGGCGAGCTGCGCCGGATCATCGACACCCGGCAGACCGTTCACCGACCCCCGCCTGAGGGACTGCTGCTCAGCCAAAAGCTGGCCGAGATTCTCGACGCGCGACAGGGGGACCGGTTGACGATCCGCCTGCTCGAAGGCGACCGGCGCACTCGCGAGGTGGTCGTCACCGATCTGGTCGATGACATGCTTGGCCTCTCCGCCTATCTCGAGCGGGAGAGCCTCGACCGTCTCCTGGGCGACGGCGGCGCGATTCACGGCGCGCATCTCCGAATCGACCCGGCGGCCCAAGCGCGCCTCTACCGTCGGTTCAAGGAGACACCAGCGATCCAGGGGCTGCTGCTTCCTGGGGCGGTGCTCGCCAACTTCGAGCAGACGATGGCGCGAACGATCTGGGTCTCCACCCTCATGACGATTCTGCTCGCCTGCACCATCGCCTTTGGGCTGGTATACAATGGGGCCCGCATCGCCCTCTCGGAGCGGGGCCGCGAACTGGCCTCGCTGCGCGTCCTCGGATTCACCAGGCGGGAGATCGCGACGATGCTCCTGGGGGAGCAGGCGCTGCTGACGCTCCTCGCGCTCCCTGTCGGCTTTGGCATCGGGTTCGGCCTGTGCGCGCTGATCATCCGCGCCGTCGACACCGAACTGATCCGCCTGCCCCTGGTCATCTCCGGCCGCACGCTGCTCTACTCCGGCGGGATCATCCTCGCGGCGGCGGCCGCCTCGGCGCTGCTGGTCCGTCGGCGGCTGGAACGGCTCAACCTGATCGAGGTCCTCAAGACGCGCGAGTAACCGTGAGGGCGAGGGAAAAGAGAAGAGAAGAAAGAGAGACGGAGAGGAGGAGAGCGGATGGTGGATCGAGGACGGATCGTGCGGCGAGTCGCCTGGCTGGTCGCGGCGGCGGCGCTGATCGGGTGGGCGGCCCTCGCGTTGCGACCGAAGCCCATCCCGGTCGAAGCGGTTGCGGTCACCGAGGGGCCGCTCGAAGTGACGATCGCCGCTGAAGGAAGAACCCGGGTCCGCGACCGCTACGTCGTCGCCGCGCCAGTCAGCGGCCTGCTCGGCCGTCTCCGCGTGCGCCGGGGCGACTGGGTCGCCGCTGGCCAGGTGATCGGACAGATCTCTCCCCTGCCCCTCGACCCCCTCGACCCGCGGCAGAAGAGTACGGCCGAGGCGCGGCTGCGTGCCGCCGAGGCCGCGTTGCGCGAAGCCAACGCGGGTATTGATCAGGCCGAGAGCGCGCTGGCCCTCGCCGCCCGCGAGCGGGAACGCACCGAGCGGCTCGTCGAATCCGGGGACCTCCCGCGTCAGGGCCTCGATGAATGGCGTGACCGCGAGACCTCGGCGCGGCAGAACCTGACCGCCGCCCGTGCCCGCGCGCTCGCCGTCGCCGCCGAGGTCGATGTCGCCCGCGCCGCCCTCCTCCCACTCACCGGTCGCCCAACCCGGGCTGGCGAGGCGAGCCTGCCGCTCCGTGCGCCCACCGCCGGCCGCGTCCTGACCCTCCACCAGGAGAGCCAGCGCGTCGTCTCCGCCGGGACCCCGCTCCTCGAGATCAGCGACCCGGCCTACCTCGAACTGGTCGTTGAAGTCCTCTCGACCGACGCCGTACAGGTCACTCCGGGCGCCCGCGTCATCGTCGATCGCTGGGGCGGCGACCAGCCCCTCCACGCTACCGTCCGCCTCCTCGAACCCGCCGCCTTCACTCGACTCTCCGCGCTGGGCATCGAGGAGCAACGCGTCAATGTCATCGCCGACCTCCTCCCCGAGGAGCGCCCCCGCGCCTCCCGCCTCGGGGACGCCTACCGCATCGAGGCCCGCATCGTCCTCCGCGAGACTCCCCGTGCCCTCCTCGTCCCCTTGAGCGCCCTCTTCCGCCGGCAGGAGGACTGGGCCTGCTATGTGGCCACGCCAGACTCGACTCTGGCGGAGCGCCGCCTCACCCTCGGCGATCGTGGAGAACGCTACGCCATCGTCCGTAGCGGCCTCCAGGCGGGCGAGAAGGTCCTCCTCCATCCGAGAAACGACCTCTCCGAAGGCGTGGTAGTGACGGCTGGACCCTAGGCGCTGTTGCGCCCCCTCCTAAGCCTCTGAGGCACCCTCCCCTAAGCCTCTGAGGCACCCTCCCCCAACCCCTCCCAGGGGGAGGGGAGACTTGAGGGCTATTTTTTCAGACTATCGGCGCTAGGCGCTGTTGCGCCCCCTCCCCCGACCCCTCCCACGGGGAGGGGCGATTTGAGGGCTATTCTTTCAGGCTATCAGTTCCTTTATTCCTCAATCCCTGACTTCTCACTCCTCACTCCCCACTTCTCACTTCTCTCCCCTCACTC
>JBEIJP010000257.1:0-5069 GCA_040380245.1 Acidobacteriota bacterium
AGGGTTGAGGCGTGAGTCGGGATCGAAGGTCGTCTTGAGGGCGCGCATCAGCGGGAGAGCCTGGCGCGGACTGCCCCAGGTATCGAACTCTGGCTCCCCAGTGGGACGAAGCTGGATCAACTCTCCTCCTCGTGCCTGGATCCAGTTCCGGAGATCCTCTCCTACCGCGAGTCCCACTGCAAGTTCCTCGGCGGACCGATCCGGAATGTCCCAGTACGTGTCTCCGGGGCGGGCCCAGAAGAGTCGGACGATCCCGTTGCCGGCGTGGGCACGCCAGCGGACCCCTGGGAGTCGTCGTTCCACCTCCTCGACGACGGTCGGCAGGTCGGAGGGCAGCATCGTCAGTCGCCAGGACCGGCTCAACCCGGCGGTTGTCTCACTGGCGGCGTAGCCATTCCAGAAGGCGACGGCCTCCGTTTCGCTGAGCCGGGTGTGGTCGATCCCCGCGGCCAGTTCCGTCGCGGCGGCGATCTGCGCGGTGACCGCTTCCGGTTCGTGCAGAAACCGGACAACCAGGCTGTACTTCGTCGCGTCCAGCGGCAGCGTGGTCGACTGCGCCGGCGAGAGCAACTCGAGGGCGGCGGGTTCGACATCAGCCGACCGGAATCGCGCGAGGATCCCCATCAAAGGGGCTGGACGAGAGGCGTAGAAGGCGAGTGTCGCCTCGGCGGGCGGGTGTGAGCGCAGCTTGAAGGTGGTCTCGGTGATCACGCCGAGGCTGCCCAGGCTTCCCGTGTAGAGTTTCGTCAAGTCGTAACCGGCGACGTTCTTGACCACCTTCCCCCCCGCGCGGACCAATCGACCATCGATCCGTGCGACCCGAATGCCGATCAGCCAATCACGAGGCGTTCCATAGCCGCAGCGGAGCGGTCCCGCGCTGGCCGTCGCGATGATTGCCCCGATGGTGCCGGCTGGATCGCCAAAGGGGTCGAGCGGAATCCACTGCCGATGCTGACCAGCGATCTGGTTGAAGGCGGCGAGGGAGAGACCGGCCTCCAGTGTCGCCGTCAGATCGGCGGGTTCATATTCAAGAAGCCGATTGAGCCGCCGTGTCGAGACGACCAGGTCGAAAGGTGCCGGCCGGTTTCCCATCTCCAGCCACGTTCCGGCGCCGGACGGAATCACCCGCCAGCCCGCTTCGGAAGCGCAACGAAGCGTCTCCGCCAGCTCCTCCTGGGAGTGAGGCGTGGCCACCACTTGCCCGGCCACCCCGCCGACGCGGAGGGGCTCGCCGTGGAGCAGCTCGACCCGATCCGCGCCGATCATTTCGCGAAGCCGGTCGGCGACCCGGCCCGGATCGATTCTGCTGGACGTGATCGAAGTCATGGGTGGCGTGCCTTTCTCTCTGTCGGTGGATCGCCCGGATCGGCACAGCTTGCCAATGCCGACCGCAGGGCATCGATCGCCAGCACGGAGCAGTGCTCTTTGTTGCGCGGCAGTGGTTGAAGAGCCTCCGTGATGTCCCGGGGGCGTAGCTGCTCGAGTTCCGCGATCGTCAATCCAAGGATCAGCTCGGTCAGGACCGAACCCGCCGCGATGCTTGGGGCACATCCCTCGGCGAGGAATCGAGCCCCCTCGACACGCCCGTCCCTCAGCTGAATCGTCAGAATCAGCCGATCCCCACAGACTGGGTTGGTCGCTTCCCCCCGTCCTGTGGGGTGGGTGATCTCCCCTCCGTTCCGAGGATTGTCTAGATGGTCCAGGACAGCTGGGCTGTACATGAGGGCTCCTGACACATTGGTTTCCAGATCGAAGAGGCTCCCCCGTGGGTCGGAGGCTGGTCAATCTCCCAATGCCTGGACTCCAACGGTCTGGGTCCCGACGGCCTGCGACTCACGCGCGCGCGGCGAGATCTGCCGCAGCTTCTCGATGATTCCAGGAAGGGTCTCGAGGACCGCCTCGACATCCTCGGGGCAGTTCTCCTTGCTGAAGCTGAAGCGGAGCGAGCCGCGCCCAGACTCCCGATCGTGCCCAATCGCCACCAGGACGTGCGAGGGCTCGGTCGATCCGGATGCGCAGGCGGACCCCGTCGAGACGGCGATTCCCTTCAAATCGAGCGAGATCTGCAGCCCCTCCCCCTCGACGAAGTCGAAGTTGAGGTTGGCGATGTGGGGAACCCGCCGGCCTGGATCCCCGTTCCGGGAAGTGCCCGGGATCCGCCGCAGGAGCTGGTCTTCCAAGTGGTCCCGCAGTTGGCGAATCGGTTCCATCCGTTCCGGAATCGCACTCACCGCCAGCTCGATCGCCCTGGCGAGCCCGACGATGAGGGGCACGCTCTCCGTTCCCGCGCGGCGATCCCGCTCGTGGTGCCCTCCGTGCATCTGCGATTCGAGCCGCACTCCGCGCCGAACATAGAGCGCGCCGATCCCCTTGGGGCCGTGAATCTTATGGCCGGAACAGGTGAGAAGGTCGACCCCGAGGGCCTGGACATCGACCGGGATCTTCCCGAGGGTCTGGACGGCGTCGGTGTGGAGGAAGAGGTGGGTCTGTCCCGCCTCCCGCCGTTCCCGGACCAGCCGCCCGATCTCCTCGATCGGCTGGATCGTGCCAAGCTCGTTGTTGGCGTGCATGATTGTAATGAGCACCGTCTCGGGCGTCAGTGCCGCCTGGACATCCTCCAGGCGGACGATCCCTTCCCGGTAGACCGGAAGGTAGGTGACGTGCCATCCCCTGGCTTCGAGCTGGGCGCAGGTCGCGAGAACGGCCGAGTGCTCGAAGCGGGAGGTGATCAGGTGGCGTCCTTTCCCACGGTAGCCCTCCGCGACCCCTTTGATCGCCAGGTTGTCGGCCTCCGGTCCGCCGGAGAGAAAGGTGATCTCTCCGGGCTGGGCGTGGATGGCCCTCGCCACGCTGCGCCGAGCCTCTTCGATCGCTTGACGGGCCGGTTGTCCCCACTGATGGGTACTCGACGCGTTGCCGTAGATCTCTGTCCAATAGGGGAGCATGGCCGCCAGAACCTGCTCGTCCATACGAGTTGTCGCGCTGTTGTCGAGATAGACTTTCCTAATCATGCTATTGTTACCTACGTCGCAGATCGAGAAATGTCCCGCCGGAAATCCCGGGAAGGTTCGATTCGTCCAAAGATCGCGACAGAAAGATCGCGAGTGGTGGGTCGCCCTGCGTGGCCTACGCTGATTGCCGATGGGTGGCGGGCAGGCCAGGGGAGGCGACCACGGATCGAACCACGGGAGCCGCAGGATAGCACGGGCCCTCTCGTCTCTGGAAGAGTAGCCGTGAGGGAAGGGGGAGAGAAAAGACGTTCTCTCGGGTCGTAGGCCGCGCCCCCGCCGGTCAGGGGCGTCCTCTGCCGGTGGTTTGCGATGGAGAGTCGTTGCAGGGGAGCTTGAAGGGGAGTTGGAGGGAATAGTTGGCACACTCAGGAGACGATCGAGACGGTCACGCCGGAGACCTTCCGGTTGAGGTCTATCCGGGCATGCCCCTCATCCGGT
The DNA here is from genome assembly GCA_040380245.1 of Acidobacteriota bacterium. Taxonomy (GTDB): domain Bacteria; phylum Acidobacteriota; class Blastocatellia; order RBC074; family RBC074; genus CAIOZW01. Next base: position 3,450 of record JBEIJP010000257.1, read on the forward strand.
CCCGCCTCGCGCTGGATCGCCGGGTGCAGGTCATGGGGATTCTCAATGTCACGCCAGACTCCTTCTCCGATGGAGGGGCCCATCTGGATCCAGAGCGGGCCGTCGCGCGGGCGCTGGCGATGGAGGCGGAGGGGGCGGATCTCCTCGATATTGGTGGAGAGTCGACCCGGCCGGGGGCGCCGCCGGTCTCGGTGGTGGAAGAGGCCTCTCGGGTCCTGCCAGTTCTCGAACGCCTGCGCGGACAGTTGCGAATCCCAATCTCGATCGACACGACAAAAGCGGAGATCGCGCGGGAGGCGATTGCCCGCGGCGCGGAAATCATCAATGATGTCAGTGGATTGCGTTTCGATCCCACCCTCGCTCAGGTCGCGGCGGAGACGGGAGCGGGGCTGATCCTGATGCACTCCCGCGGGACCCCGGCGACGATGCACCTGCTGCCTCCGCTCGAGGACCCGGCTCGTGCTCTTGATGAGGGGCTTGGAGAGGCCATCCAACTGGCCCTGGCCGCCGGCGTCGCCCGTGAGAAGCTGGTGCTCGACCCGGGAATCGGATTTGGCAAGACTCCCGAGCAGAACCTCTGGCTCATCAACCGTCTCGACTGGCTGAAGGAACGATTTTCACTCCCGATTCTGTTGGGAACGTCGCGAAAATCGTTCATTCCCCGGACGCTCGACCGCGTGCTTGCCGAGGGCATCGCACGGGATCTCGAGCGCGAGCGGCTGGCGGGAACCGCCGCCAGTCTGTCGATCGGGGTCTTGAGAGGCGCGCGCCTTGTTCGGGTCCACGATGTCGCCGATTCGCTGGTCGTCGTCCGCCTCACCGAGGCGCTGCTGGCTTCCAGCGACACGTCCGTCGCATTCCGCTCGACAGGGTAGAGACCTCCCGTGATCGGCCCATGATCGGCCCATAATCGGCCCATGATCGGCCCATGATCGGCGATGACAAACCAGATGAGCAGGAAGATCAGAGTCAGATCAGGAAAGGTCAACCAGGAAAGGTCAATCAGGAAAGGATCGTAAGATGGAGAGAAGATCGCACAAAGCCTGGCGAAGCGTGAGAGGAGCGGCCCGGACGAGGTTCCGAATGGGGCTGCTGCTGGGGGTCGGTGGACTCTCCCTGCTGCTCTTGGTCTGGTTACCCCGTCTGCTGGCGCACGGGGGCGGCGCCGCACTCTCGGCCTCTCTGCCATCGGCTTCCCTGCAATCGGCTTCATTGGAAGTGGGCACGGTGCGCCGTCTCCTGCAGCGCCTCGCTGGGGCCGATTTCGAGACCAGTCAGGTCGAGATCCGCAAGATCAGCCCCGGGATTGGCGGGGAGGCCATTGTCGAGGCGCGGATCGAGACCGCCTACCGCTTTCGCAAACAGGATGATAATTGGGAGATTGCCGAGATTCGTCTTGGCGACCGACAGTGGGAGTCGCTGGAACTGATTCAGGAAGGGATCCGTCGGGAGAAGGTTCGGCGTACCCGCCTTCAGTTGCGGGAGTTGACTGAGTCCCTCTTCTCCTATCAGGCAGCGAATGGAGCGTACGTGGAAGCAGAGACGATCCAGGGGCTCCTCGATGGGTTGACAGCGGCCCATCTCCGTGTCCCACAATGGTTCGATCAATGGGGAACGCCC
>JBEIJP010000258.1:0-5057 GCA_040380245.1 Acidobacteriota bacterium
ACCTCGAGGCGACGGAGATTCCAACGACCTATGTCCCCTTCCGCAACGCCCATCTTCTCGCCATCGCCAGCAGCTGGGCCGAAGTGATCGGGGCGGGACGGATCTACATCGGCGCCGTCGCCGAGGACAGCTCGGGCTACCCCGACTGCCGCCCGGCCTTCTACGAGGCGTTCTCCCGACTGATCGAAGTCGGAACTCGCCCCGAGACCCGCGTCGAGATCGTGACTCCCGTCATTGCCCTGCGGAAATCGGAGATCGTCCAGCTCGGGGCCTCGCTGGGCGCCCCGCTCCACCTGACCTGGTCCTGCTACCGTGCCGAGCAGGTGGCCTGTGGTCGTTGTGACAGCTGTGCCCTCCGCCTTCGTGGGTTCCGGGAGGCGGGAATCGACGACCCGCTCCCCTATGCAATTGAATTCTCCGCGGTCGAGGCTTAAGATGAAAAATCTTGTCGATGTCGTTCCGCACCTCTCGCCTGGATGAAAACGCGTCCCGCGGGGAGAACATTCCTCCTCCGCAGCAGGCAAGATGGGCTCTTCTCCCCGTTCATATGACCGGAGAGGATGGGAGAGGATGGGACAGCATCGACGAGGAGTCAATTCTCTCCCAGGGAGGGAGCGAGGCAGCGAAACGAGCCAGATCGGGTCGTGCAATTTTGAAGCCGCAGCGTAGTGGCTGGAGGTCCTCACCCGAGGAACTCGGGTCCATTCGGTCGACGCATCACACGGAGGAGCGCCATGAAGAGAAGCGCAATTGGGTCAATGATTCAAAGATGGAGAACGTTTTGTGGGTCAGCGTTGGTCGGAGGCCTGCTGATCTCGCTGACGACCCTCTCGGTCTCGGCACAAGTCGGGCGAATCGAAGGGGACGTGGTCAAGGCTGGATCGGGAGAGTTCGTTCCCGGAGCCGAGATTCAGATTGTTCGTCAGGACATTCGGGGTAATTACAACGTCAAGAGCGACAAGAAGGGCCACTTCCTTCACGCCGGAGTCCCCTATGTCGGAACCTACACGCTGATCATCTCGGCGGAGGGACACGCTCCCTACTTTATGACGAACATTCGTCCCACCGGAGATCTTCTCAAGGTCGAACTGCAGGCGGGCGATGGACGCAAATTGACGATGGAGGAGGTCAAGCGGATTCAGTCCTCCGACGCCGCCGGCGGCAATCAGCGCCAGTTGACGGCGGAAGAGATCAAGAAGCAGCAGGAGGAGTACGAGAAGAAGCGTCAGGAGATCGAGAAGCAGAAGGCCGACTTCGACAATATGAAGAAGACCTTCGAGCAGGGGCAGCAACTCGCGGCCAGCAAGGACTACGCCGGCGCGATCACCGCCTACCGTGCCGCCTCGCAACTCGATCCCGAGCAGGAAGCGGTCTGGGCCAACCTGGCCCTCGCCCACTACAACCGGGGCGTCACCCACCTCAATGACAGTCTCCGGGACGCCTCGCTGCGGGAGCCTGCCAAGCAGGACTTCACCGACGCTTCCGGCGCGGCCGTCAAGGCGGTCGCGCTCGCCGAGGCCAAGATCGCCGACCCCTCGAAGGCCGCCGCCGCCAAGAAGAGCAAAGGTCAGTACCTCAAGATCAAGGCCGACTCTGAATCTCTCCTTGCTCGCCGCCTCGGTGTCTTGGAGATGGCGGAGTCAGCCGTCAAGAGTTATCGGGAAGCGGCGACCACCACCGAGGTGCCCGCCGAGAAGACCAGCTTCGAGCTGAAGGCCGCCGAGACCTACTACGATTCGGGCAAGATCGAAGAGTCGGTGACGATGTACAAGGCGATCCTGGAGGTCGACCCGAACAACACCGAGGGGCTCTACAAGCTGGGGCTCGCCTATGCCGCGCTGGCCAATTTCCAGGAATCGGCCAACACGTTGCAGCTCTTCGTCGATCGCGCGCCCGCCGACGATCCCCGGGTCGCCGAAGTCAAGATGGTCATCAAGGATCTGATCGTCGGGAACAACCTGGAGCCACCCAAGTCGCTTCCGGCGCAGAAGGGCCGTCAGGCGCCTCGGAAGAAGCCATAGGCGTCTTCGGCGACGGGGAGTCCTCCCAAGCAGGGTAGCGCTTCAACCGGACGGATCGCGGGGTAGTCCCCCTCCTTCATCTCCTCCTCCTCTTTCGAGGGGAAGGAAGATGGAGGAATGGGATCTACCCCGTCTCTTTTTTTGCTGTTTTTTGGTATAGTTCGCGGGTCATCTACCAATCGAGTTCCCACCACACCGTCAGGACCAGACCAGCGCACAATGGCACTGGAAAAAGAAGAGTTCGAGGAGAGAGGGGGCGGATCACATGCCAGCGACTCAGGAAAAGGGGAGCACACGGAGAGGAACAGCTGTCTGGATGGGAGGATTGGTCCTGCTGCTGGTGGGATCTCTCCTCTGGGGAGTGCTGGGGAGGAGCAGCCAGGCCGATCGAACCCGCGCGGCCGCCGAGCTCTCCGCGACCTTTGTCGAGGTCGCGCGTCAAGTCGAGCCAAGCGTCGTCAACATCAGCACCGTCTCCCGTCCCGTCGCGGCGCGACGAGGGGGTGGAGGGGCGCGGCTCGGCGTCCCCTCCATCGAGGGACTGCAGGTTCCCGAGAACCAGCCGGCCCGGCGGAGCAACGGGTCGGGAATCATTCTCGATCCTGCCGGCTATATTCTGACCAACTATCACGTCATCCATGGGGCCGATCGCATCCGGGTGACGCTCGCTGGTGGAAGGGTGGTGCGGGCTCGCCAGGTCGGAGAGGACCGCGAGACAGACCTGGCCGTCATTCAGATTGATCCCCCCTTTCCCCTCCCGACCGCCCGCATCGGCGATTCAGCCCGCATGCGAGTCGGGGACTGGGTTCTGGCCATCGGTTCTCCATTCGGATTCGAGCAGACCGTCACCGCGGGCATCATCAGCTCGCGGGAACGCGACTCGGCTGAACTCTACCAACGGGTTGGCTTCCAGTATTTTCTGCAGACCGATGCGGCCATCAACCGGGGTAATTCAGGAGGGCCGCTGATCAACCTCGACGGCGAGGTGATCGGGATCAACACCGCCATCGCCAGCAACACGGGCGACTACAACGGCGTCTGCTTCGCCCTCCCTTCATCGGAGGCCCTGCTGATCTACCACCAGTTGGTGCGCCACCGCCAGGTGGTGCGGGGATTTCTCGGCGCCTTGACCGAGCGTGTCACCCCGCAGATCGCCAGTGTCTTCGGCCTCCCGAGCGCGCAGGGAGCCATCATCAGCAACCTCAGCCAGACGATGGAGGTCGCGGGTCAGGTAGTGGAGAGTCCTGCCGCCAAAGCGGGGCTTCGACTGAACGATGTCATCGTCGAGTTCCACGGGGAGCGAATTCGTCACGACGGCGATCTGGTCCGCAAGGTCGCCTCCACCCCGGTCGGGACGCCAGCGACAGTCCGTTTCTATCGCGAAGGGGTCGCGCAAACGGTGACCGTCGTCATCGGGCAGCGCCCGGGAAGCCGCCCAGCCCCGCCGCTGCCAGATCAGGCAGAGGTCCCGGCGCGGGAGCGGTTGGGCTTCCGTATTGAAACGATCACGCCCCGCCTCGCCCGTGAGAAGGAGCTCGCCGTTGGCCACGGTTGCCTTGTCCTGCAGGTCGAGCCGGGAAGCATCGCCGAGGATGCGGAGTTGCGCGCCAACGACATCATCGAGTCGATCAACCGGCGCCCTGTCGCCACCACCGACGATTTCAAAAAGGAGATGGAGCGTCTCTCCCCCGGGGCTCCCATCGTCCTGCAGGTCCACCGCCAGAGCCTCACGCCCATCCCGCGGATCTTCCTGTCTTTCGACAAGCCGTAAGGGAGACGACAGTCGCTGGAGGTCTCCTATTTCTGGGGGCGATCGATCTGCTCAAGAAGACGCGCGGCGTGATTACGGGCGATCAAGGGGATTCCTTCGTCGAGTCGGATCTCGCGCAGGAGGGGGACGAAGCGCTTTGGATCGGCGATCGTTCGCGACTTGAGCTCTCCTTCGAGAAGTCGCAATTGCGCTGGAGTGGAGATCGGGTCGGTCGCACGGACCGTCTCGATCTCGAACAGGCGGGATTCCTGCGTCGCCAATCCCCGGAAGAGCCGGACCAGCTGATTGATCTGAGGCCGGTCAGCGTAGTTGAAGCGCACCTCGCGCTCGGCCCCGTTCCGACGCATCGCCAGGGTGATGGTGCCGAGGTGGGAGAAGTCCCGACGATGCTGATAACTCTCGCTCGAACGCAGAAAATCGAGCTCTTCAAAAAGGGATCTGATCTCCTCCATGACCGCCGGAGAAGCGACGAAGGTCAGAACCATCTCCTCCATCTCCTTCCGCTGGTAGCGGTACCGCCCCTTCCCTTCCGCCGTCAGGACCACCTCCTGTAACGAGACGACAAATCGCTCATTCTCGAAGAGGAACCGGTAGAGAGGATCTGCCTCCGGGCTGGACAGACGCTCGGCCTGGGACTGTGACAAGGCAGGGTCGACCTCTTCGGCCAGGGCCAAACCGCTGCAGCAGAGGAGCCAGCCTCCGACCAGAAGAAGAAACGACTGCCGGTGAATACGCCCGGGGCGGAGAGAAGACCATGAATCCTTGAAGAAGAGACGCATATTGACTGACCTGCTGGTGATCATTGTCCGTCAGAATCGGGCTTCTCTTCCGGCGTGGGAGGAGTTGGCTTGCGACCATAGGGTTGGGCGAGATAGGCCTGCGCGGCGGCCTGGGACTTATCGTAGTCGGTGCCATTAGTGACGGCCTTGTTGTATTCCGACACGGCACGCTCCCGCTGACCGATCATGTCCCAACAGTTGCCGCGGTAGATGTAGGACCAGACCTCGATCCAGTCAGGCCGCAAAACGCCATTGAGCCCCTGATCGAAGGCGTCGAGCGCCCGATTCCAGTTGCGCTGCGTCATGTAGAGCAGACCGAGGTTGTACCAGGCCCACGAATTGGACCGGCTGAGCTTGATCGCCGCCTGGAACTGCTGTTCCGCCTCGACATACTCCTCCTGCCGGAGGTGTTCGATCCCTCGACGAACGATGACCGCTTGTCGTAACTCCTCGGAGCTGCGCACGATCCTGGCGTCCGGATCGACG
>JBEIJP010000259.1:0-5054 GCA_040380245.1 Acidobacteriota bacterium
CTACTCCCGCTTCAGTCGCCAGCGGCTCGAGGCGGAGCAGTTGCGGGACGCGATCCTGGCCGTCTCCGGGTCGCTCAACCTCCGCACGGGAGGCCCGAGCGTCATGGTGCCGATCGACGCCGGGCTGACCCAGCTCCTCTACAATCCGGCGCAGTGGGTCGCGGCAAAGGATTCGAGCGAGCACCAGCGGAGGAGCGTCTACCTCTTCGCGAAGCGCAACCTGCGCCTGCCGTTCATGGAGGCGTTCGACGCGCCCGATCTCCAGGCGAGTTGCGCCCGGCGCGAATCGAGCACCCACGCGCCACAGGCGCTGGAGCTGCTCAATGGGGCCTTCACCAACGCGCAGGCGGAGGCGCTCGCGCGGCGGTTGGAGCGGCAGGCGGGATCCAACCCGCGTCGCCAGGTCGAACTGGGATACAGGCTGGTTGCCGGCCGTCCGCCGCGGGCGGCGGAGATGACGGCGGCCCTCGAGTTCCTCAAGACCCAGCCGCGGCGCGAGTTCGCGCTGGCCCTGCTCAACCTCAACGCGTTCCTCTATATCAATTGACGGGTCGGAGATGAGAGCGATGACTGAACACTATCGAATCACCCGCAATCGTCGCGAGTTTCTCCGCGACTCCTTCGGCGGCTTTGGGCTGCTGGCGCTCGGTTCCCTGCTGGAACGGGAGAAGGCGCAGAACCCACTCGCGCCCAAGCCCCCGCATCACCCGGCCAAGGCCAAATCGGTCATCTTTCTCTACCTGAGCGGCGGGCCGAGCCAGATGGAGAGCTTCGATCCGAAGCCACTCCTCAACAAACTGCACGGGGAGAAGCGGCCGGCCTCCTTTGGCGAGGCCAAGTACCAGTTCATCAAGCCGGACGCGCGGCTGCTCGGCACGAAGCGCACGTTCCAGCGATATGGGAAGAGCGGCCTCGAAGTCTCGGACCTCTTTCCGTACCTGGCGCAGCGGGCTGACGATCTCGCGGTCATCAGATCGTGCCAGGCCGATATGGTCGTCCACTCCGCCGCGCAGTACCAGCTCTTCACCGGGCGCGTCATTCCGGGCTTCCCGAGCATGGGATCGTGGGTCATCTACGGGCTGGGAACGGAGTCGGACTCCCTGCCGGCCTACGTCATCCTGCCGGATCCCAAAGGAGCCCTCGAAGGGGGCACTCCGATGTATGCCAACGGATTCCTCCCGGCGGTCTACCAGCCGACCGCCTTTCGGGCCGGGAACCAGCCGGTGCTCAACCTGGACCTTCCGGCGGGGGTTGAGCTCGAGGATCGCCGGCAGACGCTGGGGTTGATCAAGCGGCTCAACCAGATCGATCTCAGCGCGGACGACACCGAACTCTCGGCGCGCGTCAACTCCTACGACCTCGCCTTCAAGATGCAGATGGAGGCTCCGGCGATCTTCGATCTCTCGAACGAGACCCAGGAGACCCTCGACCTCTACGGCATCGGCAAGAGTCCGACCGACGATTACGGTCGGCGCTGTCTGCTGGCGCGCCGACTGGTCGAGAAGGGGGTCCGCTTCGTCTGCCCGGTCTCGGGCGGCGGAACCGGGCTGACCCAGTGGGACGCCCACGCCGACATCGAGGAGAACCACCTGCGCATGGCGGCGCAGACCGATCAACCGATCGCCGCGCTGCTGACCGATCTGAAGAGGCGGGGACTGCTCGACTCGACGCTGGTGCTGATCGGCGGGGAGTTTGGCCGCTCCCCGGAATCGGAGGGCAGCAAGGGGCGCGACCATAACAGCCTTGGCTTCACCATGGTCATGGCCGGCGGGGGCATCCGCGGCGGGCAGGTCTACGGCGCCACCGACGAGATCGGGCTGCGGGCGATCGAGAACCCGGTCCACCTGCGCGATCTGCACACGACCATGCTGCACCAGCTGGGACTCGATCAGGATCTGCTCAGCTACCTCCATCTCGGACGGGAAGAGCGCCTGACAGAGGTGCATGGGCGCGTCATCACCGAGCTCTTTTGAGCGACCCGACCGATGCCGGGGTCCCCAATGCCACGAGTGGAGGAGAGAATCTTGATCGAATGGGCCGATATCGAACGGGCAGAAGCGCGGCTGCGCGGGGTCGCCCACCGCACGCCCGTCCTGACCTCGCGTCAATTCAACGAGGCGGTCGGCGGGGAGGTCTTCTTCAAGGCGGAGAACTTCCAACGGGCCGGAGCCTTCAAGTTCCGCGGCGCCTACAACAAGCTGGCCAGCCTTTCGGAGGAGGAGCGAAAGGCGGGGGTCCTCGCCTACTCCTCGGGCAACCACGCGCAGGCGGTCGCCCTGGCGGCGCGCCTCTTCGGAATCCCGGCAGCGATCGTCATGCCGGCCGACGCGCCGGCGATCAAGGTCACGGCGACGCGAGGCTACGGCGGCGAGGTGATCTTCTATGATCGCTATCGCGAAGACCGCGTCGCGATCGGTGAGCGGCTCTGCCGGGAGCGGGGTCTGACCCTGGTCCCGCCCTACGACGATGAACAGATTATGGCGGGCGCGGGAACGACCGCGCTCGAACTGCTGCGGGAGGTCCCGGATCTCGATGACCTGCTGGTCTGCACCAGCGGCGGGGGGCTGCTCGCCGGCTGTGCGGTCGCGGCTCGTCAGCTGTGCCCGGCCCTGCGCGTCTACGGCGTTGAGCCTGAGGCGGGAAACGACACCTTCCTCTCCTTCCAGCAAGGGGACCGGGTCGAGATCCCCGTTCCCCACACGATCGCCGATGGGCTGGCGGTCAATACGCCGGGGAAGAAGACGTTTCCGGTCGTCCGCGCGCTCGCCGCCGGCATCCTGCTGGTGAGCGACGAGGAGCTGATCGAGACGATGCGCTTCATGCTCGAGCGGATGAAGATCCTTGTCGAACCTTCGGGGGCCGCCGGCGCGGCGGCGATTCGGCACGGCAAGATCTCCGGGCAGGGACGACGCGTCGGGGTGATCCTCTCCGGGGGGAATGTCGACCTGGCCAGACTCGCCGTCTGGCTCCAGAGCGATCGCTTGCCAGAATGAGCCGAGGCACGTAAGATACCCCATCCGCGACTGCATCGAACGCGTGCTCCGGGTGACGGGGTTCAACACGATGTCCGGGAGGAGCGCAAGAGACGGCTCCCAGGGAAGAGACCGACCGATTATGTCCTGGTTCAAACACCAAACAGAGAAGATTGGGGAGCTGGCTCCGCCAGAGGAGCGAACCGTCAAGACGGAGGGGATCTTCGTCAAATGCGAAGGGGAGAGCTGTGGAGCCACCCTCTACCGGCGTGACCTGACCGCCAACCTCGATGTCTGCCCGCGCTGCGGGTATCACTTCCGCATCGGCGCCCGTCAGCGGCTGGCGATGCTCTTCGACGAAGGGGAGTTCCAGGAGCTGCACGCCGAGGTGGGCCCCAGCGATCCGCTCGGCTTCGTCGACAAGACGGCCTACCCGGACCGGCTGCGCAAGGCGCAAAAGCTGACCGGGATGCTCGACGCGCTCCTCACGGGAGAGGGTCGCCTCGAAGGCATTCCGCTGGTCATCTGCGCGATGGAGTTTCAGTTCATCGGGGGGAGCATGGGCTCGGTCGTCGGCGAGAAGATCACGCTGGCGATCGAACATTGTCTGGAGCGGAAGCTCCCGCTCCTCGTCGTCTCCTGCTCGGGAGGAGCGCGCATGCAGGAAGGCGCGCTCTCATTGATGCAGATGGCCAAGATCTCCGCGGGACTGGCACGGCTCGACGAGGCGCGACTTCCCTACGTCTCCCTCATGACCGATCCGACGACGGGCGGGGTGACGGCGAGCTACGCCATGCTCGGAGACCTCAACCTCGCCGAGCCAGGAGCGATCATCGGTTTCGCCGGGGCGCGCGTCATCGAGCAGACGATCCGGCAGAAACTTCCCAAAGGCTTTCAACGCTCCGAATTTCTCCTCGAACACGGGATGCTCGACGCGGTCGTCGATCGCCGTCAATTGCGGGCTTTCCTTCATCGCGCTCTTCTCTTCATGGGGTCCGGTCAATCAAGTCCCGAGGAGAGACCTGCCACACGTCGGTAAGCCGCTCCGCTGAGGGATTACGGTGCATCGGTTCCTTCTCCCATTGACGGTCACCGCCCTCGTCCTGATGGACGGGGCCTTCGGTTGGGGGGGGAATCCCTCCCTGCCCCCAATGACGGCTGTAGGCGCCGCGGCAGCCCTTCCCTTCCCTCTCGCCCCTGGCAAAACTGGTCCCGCGTTCGATGGCGAGCGCGCCTACCGACACGTCAAAGCGCTGGTGGCGATTGGTCCGCGTCCCGCCGGCTCTCCCGGAATCGAGAAGGCGCGGGAGTACCTGCTGCGGGAACTGCGCAAGTACGGACTGAAGCCGCGGGTCGAATCCTTCACCCCCATGACCCCGAAGGGACGGGTGGGGATGAAGAACCTGGTAGTCGATCTGCCCGGCAAGTCTTCCCAGATCATCGTCATCGCCAGCCACTATGACACCAAGCCGTTCGAGGACTTCCCATTCGTCGGGGCCAACGATAGCGGTTCCAGCACGGGCGTCCTGCTCGAACTGGCCCGGATCCTGGCAACTCAGAAGGGAGCCCACGACCTCTCCTACCGGCTGGCCTTCTTCGATGGCGAAGAGGCCTTCTGTGCCGGCTGGAACGACTGTCTCAATGGACAGGACAATACCTACGGCAGCCGGGAGATGGTCGCCGCACTGAGGAGAAGCGGAGCGATCACCGGCGTCAAAGCGATGGTGCTGCTCGATATGGTCGGCGACCGGGACCTGGTCATCCCCCGCGAGGAGAACTCGACGGGCTGGCTGGTCGACGTCATCTGGGAGACGGCGCGCGACCTGGGCCACCAGCGCCACTTCCCAGACGAGAGCCACTGGATGACGGATGACCACTTGCCCTTCCTCGAAGCCGGGATTCCCTCCGTCGACCTGATCGATTTCGATTACGGCGACGGCGAGAAGAGCTACTGGCACACCCGAGAGGACACCCTCGACAAGATCGACGCGCGCAGCCTGCAGATCGTCGGCGAGGTCGTCCTTCAAAGCCTCCCCCGGATCAGCACCCAGATCACGCGCCCGCGCCCCTCCCGCCCCACCC
>JBEIJP010000260.1:0-5046 GCA_040380245.1 Acidobacteriota bacterium
CCGCGTCGGGACAGAGCTCGAGCATGCCCCGGGGACCGGGTTCTGGGGCTTCTGCGAGCCGGGCTGCACGGTCGCCTTCTCGCCGGAGTACGTGCGGCAGGTCGTCCCCGCCGGACTCATCCCCGCCCTCTTCCCCAATCTTCCGTCGGTGATCCGCACCAACGCCGATCTGCTCAACCTGCCCTTCGCGGGTGGAGTGGTCGGAATCGGCAATCCCGCGCAGCCGCCTCCGTATAACATCGACAAGGCCAAGATCAACCGTCGCGCCCGATGGTTCGTCCAGGATACGTGGAAGGCCACCAACAGCTTTACTCTCAATTACGGGTTGGCATGGAATTTTGAGAGCACGCTGGTCAACAACGATCTCTCGAAACCGGCCCTGCTCGCCCCGCTCTATGGGCGAGATCTCTCGCCGACCCGCAACAATTACAACAACTACTCCCCGTCGCTCGGTCTGGCCTGGAACGTCGACAAGAGCAAGAAGACGGTCATCCGCGCCGGCGGTGGCGTCTACTGGGAGACGGAGCTGCTCTGGCGCCGCCTGCAGGAGCGCTCCTTTATCGGACCGGTCGGCAACGGGCGAATCCAGTTCCCCCACACCGGCTTCGTCAATCCCTTCCAGGGGATCATCGACGTCGCGGCGGGAGGCCGTCCGGTCGCGGTCGGAGCGCCACTTCCTGCCAACACGCTGACGACGATGACGCTGGGCCAGTTTATCCAGGTCATCAATCAGCAGGGGCCGGTGGTCAGTGCCGCCCTCGCGCCGACCAACCTCAATGATCTCTCCGTCCGCAACATCCAGCGCTTCAAGGCGGGTTCGCAGCTCTATCCGCTCGACTACCCGGTGCAGCGCAGCTACCAGATGAGCATTGGACTCCAGCGCGAACTGCCGTGGAACATGGTGCTGTCGGCCGATCTGGTCCGACGGGTCTTCGTCAACACCCTCCTCGGAGAGCTCGACTACAACCGTTTCAATCGGCGCATCAACGGGGTGCAGACGCCAGTCATTCCCCGCTGCGCCAACGCGGCACAGGTCAACGACCCGAACGCGATCTGCTCGTCGGGATCGATCACCTTCTGGGCCCCGGCGGGACGGAACGTCTACAACGCCGCGCTGGTCAAGCTCGACAAGCGCTTCTCGAACCGCTTCCTCTTCACGGCTTCCTATGCCTTCACCTTCGCGAGCGGCTACAACGGGATTGTCAATCTCGATCAGCTCAACGCGAGCTGGGGGCCGCAGGGAGCGCGCCACATCCTCAACGTTTCGGGGATCGTCGATCTCCCCCTCGGGTTCCAGATCGGGTTCATCTCGTCCAGCTCCAGCCTTGGCCCCCTCATGCCGAGCGTGGCGGGAGTCGACCTCGATGGGGATGGCACGACGACCGAGCCCATTCAAGGGCTCCCTTCGTTCAACTGTATCAATCGCGGTTGTGGGAAGACCGAGCTTGCCGCCGCCGTGGCTCGCTGGAATCAGACCTATGCCGGCAAGCAGGATTCCCGTGGACAGAACATCCCGCAGCTCAGCCTGCCGGCCAACTACGAATTTGGAGACAGCTTCAGTTCGCAGGACATCCGGCTGACCAAGACCTTCACCTGGCGGGACCGCTACAAATTTTCGATCTTTGGAGAGATGTTCAATGTCTTCAATACGGCCAATTTGAGCGGGTATAACTTCACGATCAACAACGCGCTCTTCGGGCAACCGACACAGCGGGCCACACAGGTCTTTGGGTCTGGCGGACCACGCGCTCTGCAGGTCGGAGGTCGGGTGAGCTTCTAGCCCGAACCGTCTGTCTGGACCAAAACCTCCCCCTCCACCCGTGCATCCGTGGTGGAGGGGGAGCCTTTTTTCGGGAGGAGTCATCATGGGGGCCGCGACCCTGCGACAGCTGATCGAACAGGTGGAGACGGCCCTTGGGGAAGACGGCATCGCCGCCATCTACCGGGACCGGATCTGCTCCCAGCGGACCCGGCAGGTAGCCTTGCCAGCGGCAAGTCGTTCCGCGCGGGTGGAGGTGCTCCACACGCTTCTGGGCATCGAGCTTCAGGTTGGGCGAAGTCGCCTCTTCTGCCCTGACCAGCCGACCGCCCGCTACCTCTCGCTCTTCGCCCGGCTGCGACTCGAGACCGTCGCGATCCCCTACGACATCACCCGTAGTCCCCCCCTGGTGGAAGATCTCGAGTCGTCCTGGCACCGGATGCTGCGGCTGACCGAGACGGTCGTCCAACCCTACCGGATCGCCACCGTCGAACGACTGAAACGTCAATTGATCGAGCGCCAGCGTGCGGCGATCCTGTCTCTCGCCCATTCCTAGCCAGACGCGCTCCTCCACCAGATGGACGCGACTTGGTGATGGACAGGATCCGCTGGAACAGGCTATGATGAATATCTTTTGACTGGGGGCATGGAGGGCCTCAGTATCAGTACTGGGCTGAGATCGTCTTTCTGCGTTACTGTGGCTATCTGAACCAGAATCAGCCAGAACAGGCCAGAACCAGCCAGAACCAGCTGGAGACAGAGAGAAACAATGGACGGGGACAGGCAGGAATCGTGAGGGGGAACGGCGTGCAAGAAGTGAACGGGTGGATGCGAGGGCGCTTCAAATCAGGCGCCTGCCTTCGAAAGTCCCCTCGGCAAACGGGTCTCTTCCTGGTCGGTCTGGCCCTGCTGTTGCTTGGAGGATGCCAGAGGGGAGAGCAAACGGGAGGGGCCCCGGCGATCCCCTCTACGAGTGGGCCGTCCGCCGCCTATCGCCCCCCTGCCTCCCCAGAGGCTCTTCCACCCGTCGATTCCCGTGCCCTTGCCTCTACCGCGACCCTCCTCGACGGGGGGAGCGCCAGGGTGGAGGACCTGCTTGGTCGGGATCGAGTGGTGCTCCTCAACTTTTGGGCGACCTGGTGTGCACCCTGTCGGCGTGAGATTCCAGAGCTGGTCGCCATCCAGCGTGAGATGCGGAACAAAGGGGTGGAGGTCATTGGCCTGACAGTCGAGGATCCAGCCGTCGACCGGACTCGCGTTGAATCTTTTACCCGCCAGTTCTCCATCAACTACCGGATCGGGTTCCTACCGGAGGAGATGTTTCGCCTGTTCAATACCAGCGATCCAAGGGGACCGATTCCGCAGACCTTTATTTTTGATCGACAGGGGAGATTGATCGACCACCTCAAAGGATTTCGTCGTGACTTCCGCCAGTGGGCACAGGGGGCTCTCCAGTACGCGCTCGATCACTCTTGACCCCGTGCTGCGGGGATTCCTCCCCTCCCCGGTCTCTTCTCTGGCGATTCTATGTCCGTCTTTTACTTGACGATCACACCGCTTCTTCCAAGGGGAGAAGCGTCCCGGCAGGGGCCAGGCCCAGTACCCTGGTCGATAGAATGTGGGTCATCTGCTCTTTTTGTCGGGGTCTTGATCGCTTCGGAGGTTTTGAATTCATGATGAACAGAATGAAATGGATGATCCAATCGCGTCTCAGGCCACGCTTGCTGATGTTTGTCGTCGTTCTCCTCACCGGAGTGCTCTTCGGCGCTACCCAGGATCCGACCAAGCCGGTTCAGCCGAAACCACCCCAGGAAGAAGAGGAGCCGGTCGCGCTCACTGAGCGGAGTAAGCCAGCGCCTGTCGTTCAGTCAGAGGAGGTAAGACCGGATCAGTTCGCCAATTTTCGCAGTCCGCTGGTCAATGCCGTCGGTGAGATCGCGGTCTTCGGGCTTCATACGCAGCCGGGCGCGATCAACGGGTCAGGTCAGCGACTGTACCTGCGGTCCCTGGAAGGAAACTGGTTGCCACTCCTCTTGCAGGGGGAGGAGACGGTCGATACGCACTTGAAACTTATTGAGCTGACCAAGCCCTCCCTGAGCAGCCGGAAAGAGGCGACGTTTATCGCCCAGTTCAGTCCGAAGAAAGAGAAAGATCAAGCCCCGGGACCGGTGATCGATCAGAATGATCCGGCCTACTACCGGCCTGCCATTCCCAACCTCGGCATTTTTCGCAAGACTGCCGAAGGGATACGTACCGTACTCCTGATGGGCGGGGAAGTTCCGAATATGCCCTCGACGTTGATGGGGCTCAGCAATCTTTCCGCCAATGACAAAGGTACCACTGCCTTCATTGGGACGTATGTGGAACCGGATGGGCGGGGACTTTTCTACCACGCCAACGACAAGTTGAGCATCATCGTCCGCAGCGGGCAGAAGATTGGCCCCAACGAGACCAGCACCTTTTCCGAGCACTACTATCCGTCAGATATCAATGACCGGGACGAGGTTGCCTTTCTTGGCAGGACCGGGGAGAAGAGTGGGATCTTTCTAGCCTCTCCGAAGGGGGTTGAGACTGTGGCGATGAGTGGTCGTCTCTCACCAGTCAAGGGAGCGAAATTCATCGGCTTTGGGAATCGAACGCCGGGTATCAACAACAAGGGGGAGATCGTCTTTGTCGGGTTCTTCGATGGGCCGGACTCCGGGCGAGCCTTGTTCATCAAGCCAGCCGTGGGGCCAGTCCGGATGGTACTGCGCAGTGGGCAGCCCGTGGCAGGAACGACCTACAATTTCACCGACTTCAATTCGGTGGGCATCAACGACCAGGGAGAGATCCTCTTTGTCGCGAGTTATGGGGGACGAAGTCGCGGGATCTTCCTGAAGACGGCGAAGGGAGTGGAAGCGATCGCGCTGGTCAATCAGCCCATTCCGGGAGGGACGCGGGAGGAGGTCTACAACCACTTTACCCAACCCGCCTTCAATTCCCGTGGAGATGTCGTCTTTTATTCCCAATGGCGCACTCCAAAGACGGGCATCGATGTCGGTGTCTTCTGGCGAGACCCGAAAGAAGGGGTCAAGCTCCTCTTCAAGCGTGGCGACTTGATGCCACAATAAGAGTCGAGTGGTCACCGACGGCGGGACGGTGCCGGGATTTCTCGACACCGTCCTACTGTTCCCACCCAATCTACAGAATCAGCAAGCGAAAAGAGCAGTCAGCAGATTATGGAGAATCAATCCCGAAGTGCCATCAATATCGAAGATGAGATGAGGCGGAGTTATCTGGACTACGCG
>JBEIJP010000261.1:0-5020 GCA_040380245.1 Acidobacteriota bacterium
CTGGTGACCCTCAGCGAGGGGGGCCATCACTCCCTCCGGTGGTGTCGCTTCCCCTCTCTCCTCCCGCTCAGCCGCCTGCGCCTCTCAGGGTGGGCCACCAGACCCATCCGCTACCTGTACCGGTCGCCAGCGTCGTCGAGGAGGAGACGCGGCGGTTGTAACCGTTGCGGGAATCCTCCATCCTCCATTTTGCCAATCGTGGGTTGTAGGATATCGCCGATCTTCCCTTCCAGACTATTCAGCCAGAGTGATTGCCCATTCGTTGGAAGCAGGGAAAGGCGAGGGCGACGGTAAGTCGATGTACCGGGGAAGTCAGGTCGATCCCTGGCTGGTCGTTTGGCTGGTCGTTTGGTTGGTACGGGGGAGCGTCGGTGGGAACTGACCAGAAGGCTGCCGCCGCTGGATGTTCTTCAACTGTTCGCCAGCTTGAGGACGCTTGCCAGTGGAGAAGCCATCCGGAACCTTTCACAGGCACCGATCCGACATCATCGGATCGTTCTCCAGCGCCCCTTGAGCGAAATGAGGACTGATCGGGCCAGTCTGATCCTGGTCACCCCACAGAGAAAGAGGATGAACTGACCATACACGAATCGCCCCCCACGGGAACGCCATTGATCGATGTCGCGCGCCTCATTCCGCTGATCCCCTCTACGGAGGAGTGCGCGGCGCTGCGGGAGAGCCTGCAGCGGTCGCTGCCCGAGATCTCTACCCGCTACTTTTATGACGATGTCGGCAGCGCGATCTTCGAACAGATCACGGAGCTCTCGGTCTACTATCAGACACGGACAGAGCTGGCCATCCTTGAGCGCCAGGCGCCGGCGATCATCGACGCGACGGCTCCGCGCCATATCGCCGAGCTTGGCAGTGGCGCCGGGCGGAAGATCCGGTTGCTCTTCGATGCCTGGGGAGATCGTCGGCGGGGCGGGTCCTGTACCATGCTCGACGTCAACGAAGTCTTTCTTCGCCAGTCGATCGAGCAGTTGGAGAAGGACTATCCGGGATGCCGATACCGGGGAGTTGTCGGGGACTTCACGCAGGATCTCGATCGGCTGGAGCCATCGGGCCATCGTCTCGTCGTCTTCTTCGCTGGTACGATCGGCAACCTCGTCCCGGATGAGCGACGACGCTTTCTGCGAAGGTTGGCGGGGACGATGGCGTCGACCGACCACGTGCTGATCGGCGTCGACCTGGTCAAGGAGAGGTCCCGGCTGGAAGCCGCCTACAATGATCCAGAGGGCGTCACCGCGGCCTTCAATCGCAATATCTTGTCGGTCCTCAATCGGCGCTTTGACGCCAATTTTCCGCCGGAGGAGTTTAGGCATCGGGCATTCTATGACCTGGAGAATGCCTGGATCGAGATGCGGCTGGTGGTGGGAAGAGAACTGGTTGTCGACCTCCGAGCGCTGGGGATGAGGCTGCATCTTGCCGCGGGCAGTGAAATCCGGACGGAGGTCAGCTGCAAGTTCACCCGAGAATCGCTGACACTGGCGGCGGCGGAAGCGGGCCTCAACATCGAGGAGTGGTACAGCGACCCGGCGGAGCTCTTCGCGCTCGCCTTGCTGAGAAGACGGGGGATCTGATGAGAGGCTGGACCGGTGGGCAGTTTCGCGAGCGGCTCGACGCGGTGTGGCGGCGTTCGGATGAACTGTTTGCCCTCGTTCCCGATCACCATTGGCTTGAGCGACCGATCACCCTGCGCCATCCGATCCTCTTCTATCTTGGCCATCTGCCGGCGTTCGCGTGGAATCAGGTCTGTCGGGGAGCGCTCGACGGCGGGTGTCTCGATGAACGGCTCGACGACCTCTACGCCCGGGGAATCGATCCCGAAGACGAGGCGGGGGGCGCGACGCTCTCGTACGATCATTGGCCAACCGTTGCGGAGACGCTCGACTATCGAGACAAGGTTCGTCGCGCCATCACCGCCTCGATCGAGGAGGTGCTCTCGCGGGAGGATGACCTCCTCTGTCAGTACGGCCGGGTGCTCCATTTGGTGATCGAGCACGAACTGATGCATCACGAGACGCTGCTCTATATGCTGGCAGCGTCTCCTCCCGGGATGATCAAGCGGCCATTACAAGTGGCAACGCCGGTGAGCGGCGCGGGAGAAGCGGCGAGGATCGTGCCGATCGACGCCGGGCAGGTGACGATCGGCGCCTCATGGGAGGATCTAGACTTCGGCTGGGATAACGAGTTTGGCCGGCTGGTCGTCGATGTGCCTCGCTTTCAGATCGACTCGCTGCCGGTGCGCAATTCCGATTGGCTCTCATTCTGGCGGCGCACGGGAGATGAGTCCCTCTTTCCCCAGGCCTGGAGACACGATGGGGAGGAGTTGCTGGTGAAGACGGTCTTCGGTTCCGTCCCATTCGAATGGGCAGAGGGCTGGCCGGTCCAGGTCTCGGGTGATCAGGCAAGGCGTTACTGCGCCGCGCAGGGCGGCCGACTGCCGACAGAGGCTGAACTGCACCGGGCCGCCTATACGACGCCAGCTGGTGGTTCACGCCGCTACCCGTGGGGCGATGAGCCGCCTGCTCGTTCGCACGGCTCATTCGGCTTCGCGGGATGGTTTCCAGCTCCGGTTGGCGGCTCGCCTGCCGGGAGGAGCGCGTGGGAGGTCGGGGAACTGGTCGGCAATGGCTGGGAGTGGACCGGCACTCCCTTTCGGCCTCTGCCGGGGTTCGTGCCCTGGGCGAGGACCTACCCTGGCTACTCGGCAGATTTTTTCGATGACGCCCACGACATCGTCTTCGGAGCGTCATGGGCGACCGACGTCAAACTATTGCGCCCGAGCTTTCGCAACTGGTACCGGCGGAACTACCCCTATCCGTTCACCAGTTTTCGCGTGGTGAGAGCATGATCGAGCTTCGGAATGTCAGTAAGCGGTATGGTCAACAGACGGTGGTCGACCGCGTCTCGTTTCTGGTCGAAGCTGGGGAGACGCTGGTTCTGCTGGGCGGGTCGGGTTCGGGGAAGACCACGACACTGAAGATGATCAATCGCCTGATCGAACCAGATTCAGGCACGATTCTCGTCGAGGGGCGGTCGGTTCTCGAGACCCCGCCACCTCAGCTTCGTCGGCGAATGGGATATGTCTTTCAGCGACTCGGGCTCTTTCCCCATCTGACGGTAGCGGAGAATATCGGGATGACACCGACGTTGATTGGCTGGGCGCCACGACGGATCGCGGAGCGGGTCGAGTCGCTGCTCGAACTGGTCGAACTCGATCCAGCGGCGATTGCCTCGCGCTTGCCGCACGAGCTCTCGGGTGGGCAGGCGCAGCGGGTGGCGGTCGCGCGGGCACTGGCCGCGGAGCCGCCGGTGCTGCTCCTCGACGAGCCGTTTGGAGCGCTCGATCCGCTGACCCGCGAGCGGCTGCAGATATCGTTCTGCCGGATCCGCCAGCAGCTGGGCTTGACGGCGGTCTTCGTGACGCACGATATGGTCGAGGCAATGGTGGTCGGGGATCGCGTGGCGGTGATGAAGGAGGGGCGACTGCTGCAGTTGGGAGAAGTCGCGGATCTGGCCTCGAACCCGGCGGATCCGTATGTCGAGGAGTTGATCTCGGCGCCGCTGCGACAGGCCTCCCTGGTGACGGCAAAGCTGCGAGGAGACCTGGTATGAGTGATCAACTCGATCTGCTGCCGGGGTTTCTCGCCGCGCACCTCGGTCTCTCGCTGGCGGCGCTGGCGGTGGGCATTCTCGTCAGCGTCCCGCTGGGGATCCTCGTCACGCGGTATCAGCGGCTGGAAGCTCCGCTCGTTGGGTCGGCAGGGGTGCTGCAGACGATTCCAAGTCTGGCGCTGCTGGCTTTCATGGTTCCGGCGCTGGCGATGCTCGGCGTCCCGAGCATCGGGTATCTGCCGGCGCTGATCGGTCTTTCGCTCTACAGTCTGCTGCCCATCCTGCGCAACACGGTCGCCGGGCTCTCCGGCGTCGATCCGGCCGTGATCGAAGCAGCGCGTGGAGTGGGGATGACGCCGCGGGAGTCGCTGCTGCGTGTCGAACTGCCGCTGGCCCTGCCAGTCATCGTGGCCGGGATTCGCACCTCGGCCGTCTGGACGGTCGGAACGGCGACCCTCTCGACGCCCGTCGGAGCGCCCAGCCTCGGCAATTACATCTTTGGTGGACTTCAGACCCGCAACTATGGGGTGGTGCTCCTGGGCTGCGTCGCCTCGGCGGCGCTCGCGCTGACCATGGACGGCCTCGTCCATCTGCTGATGCGGGGAATCGCGCAGCGCCAGCGTCGCCTGACCCTCCTGAGCCTGGTTGGTTTTGTCGCCCTCGCGGTCTATGCCGCGGCGCCGATCGCCAGATCGGCACTGGGACAGACGGATCGCCCCGTCGTCATCGGGGCAAAGACCTTCACCGAGAGCTATATCCTGGCGCATGTCCTGGCGGAACAGGTCCGTCGTCAAACCAGCCTTCCGGTGCAAGTCCTCGAATCGATGGGGTCGACCGTCGTCTTCGACGCCTTGGCCAATGGGCAGATCGACGCGTATGTCGACTACTCTGGTACCCTCTGGTCGACAGTCCTCGGGCACGGCGATCCTCGACCTGATCGCGAGGCGCTGCTGGCCCAGGTCTCGCGCGAACTGGAAGAGAGATACGGGGTGACGGTCATCGGCCGGTTTGGCTTCGAGAACACCTATGCCCTCGCGCTCCGTCGCGAAGACGCGCAACGGCTCGCGGTCAGACGAATTGGAGATCTCGGCCCTCACCTCGCGAGCCTCCGGATGGGGGGCGATTATGAGATCTTTCAGCGCTCCGAGTGGAGATCGATCCTCTCGACCTACCGCCTCTCCTTTGGCGAGCAACGGGTCATGGATCCCTCGCTGATGTACGAGGCGATCCGAACGCGACAGGTCGACGTCATCGCCGCCTATTCAACTGATGGCCGTATCGCCGCCTATGATCTGGTGGCGCTGGAGGATGACCGCGCCGCGCTGCCGCCGTACGATGCCGTTATCCTTGCGGGAGAGAGGGTATTGCGGGAGAGGCCGCAGGTGATCGAGGCTCTGCGCCA
>JBEIJP010000262.1:0-4966 GCA_040380245.1 Acidobacteriota bacterium
GCTGCGCCGTTACGGCGCCGAGATTCGCACCGCCGGATCGGTGCGCGAAGCACTCGTCGCCTTCGGGGATTGGCGGCCCGATGTGCTCGTCTCCGACATCGGCATGCCGGTCGAAGACGGCTATGCCTTGATTCGCACCATCCGTGCCCGGGTACCAGAGGACGGCGGAACCGTTCCCGCGATCGCACTGACCGCCTTCGCCGGCGTCCAGGACCGCGAGATGGCGATCGCTTCCGGCTTCCATCAGCACCTCTCGAAACCCGTCGAACCGGTCGCGCTGGCGCGAGTGGTCGCTCGGTTGCTCGGTCGGGAAGAGGCGGGGATCGAGCTTTAACGCCGATATCGATCCAGGGAGACGAATTTAGATGGGGGGCGCCTACCCCCCTCGCAGGGGAATCGACGCCCGACGGAGATGCCGGGCGCCTTCCGGCCGCCGGAAGCTCTCCTTGACCTCGATGGTCGAGACCACAAAGTCGTGAGGGGGAACAGCCAACTCTCCCACCGAAGAGAGCCTCCAGGGGATGGTAACCTTCCGGCGAAATCTGCCGAGCGTGATGTGCGGGTGAAATTCTCGCCGTTCGCTCTGCCGCTCGAGCCAGCGCGTCGCCCTCTCGATCCGCTGCCAAAGCTCCGTGAGCGCCAACAGATCTCCACCCAGACCCACCATGATCACCCTCGGTTGTCGCGGGGTCGGCAAAAAGCCGACTGGCCCAAGCGACAACTGGAATGGTCCGATCCCGGCGATTGACGACTCGCACTCGGCGACGACCCTCTTCAGACTCGCCTCATCGATCTCTCCCAGGAATCGGAGCGTCAGGTGGCAGGTCTCCGCCGCCACCCAAGCGACCTTGCCGCTCTGCCCCAACCCGCCCCGGTCCTGGTTTCGCCAGGCCTCCTGCACTTGCCTGAGCGCTGACCTGCTCTCGGGCGGGAGATCGATCCCGATGAAGATCCTGGCCATCCTGTTCCTCCCCCCCGGAGTGATTTTGCCCTCCTCCGGCAGCTGTGGTATCTTTCCTTTTACTTTTTGTAGCATAACTCGGCTTGCTGCCTGACCCTCAATCCGCGACTTCGATGGAATTCACTGGACAGACGGGGGGCGGCAACGGTCTTCAGATGCAATCGGGAGGGGACGATCCGCTCCAATCGAAAGATCGCCTTCTGCCCATAACCTTTCTTTCTGTCATTTAGTAAGAGGACGAACGATTACCATGGCGAAGCTCTCCATTCGGGATCTCGATCTCGCCGGAAAACGACTCTTCATCCGGGTCGACTTCAACGTCCCCATCGAGGATGGACGTGTCACGGACGATACCCGGATCACCTCGGCGATCCCCACTCTCCAGTACGCGCTCGACAAAGGGGCCCGGGTCATCCTCGCCTCTCATCTGGGGCGACCCAAGGGGCAGCGCAACCTCAAATATACGCTCCGGCCGGTCGCCGATCATCTCGCCAGACTGCTCGGACGTCCCGTCGCCTTCGCCGACGACTGTATTGGGGAGTCTGCCACGCGGGTCGTCAACGCCCTCGACAATGGGGAGATTGCCCTCCTCGAAAACCTCCGCTTCCACCCTCAAGAGGAGCAGAACGATCCGGACTTCTCGGCTCAGTTGGCAGCTCTCTGCGACCTCTATGTCAACGACGCCTTTGGCACCGCCCACCGGGCGCACGCCTCGACCGCCGGGATGACCGCCCACGTTCCCACCGCCGCCGCTGGCTTCCTGATGGAGCGGGAACTGCGCTACCTCGTCGAGACCCTCGCCAACCCCCGTCGTCCCTTCGTCGTCATCCTCGGGGGAGCCAAGGTCTCGGATAAGATCCAGGTCATCGAGAATCTGCTTCGCTCCGCCGACTCGATCCTCATCGGCGGCGCGATGGCCTACACCTTCCTCAAGGCACGCGGCCTTGAGGTCGGTCGCTCCCTCGTCGAACTCGACAAGACGGACCTTGCCGCCAGTCTGGAGGCCGCCGCCAAAGAGAAGGGGGTCCAACTCCTCCTCCCGGTCGACCATCTCGTCGCCGCCTCTCCTGACGACGGGCCCACCGCCGCCAACGTCGCGGTCGAGGCGACTCCGGCTCAGCTGATGGGGCTCGATATCGGTGAGGCCACCGCCCGCCACTACGCCGAGGTCATCGCCGCCGCTCAGACGATCATCTGGAACGGCCCGATGGGGATGTTCGAGAAGCCCCCCTTTGACCAGGGGACCCGCACGATCGCCCAGGCCGTCGCCGCCGCCTCCGAGCAGCACCAGGCCACCTCGATCATTGGGGGAGGGGACAGCGTCGCCGCGATCCACGAATCCGGACTCGCCGACCGCATTACCCACATCTCCACGGGCGGTGGGGCGACTCTCGAACTGTTGGCCGGCGACCTTCTCCCTGGCCTGGCCGCCCTCACCGAGAAGTCCTGATCGTCAGGCTTCTTTCACCACGCAAAGCGAGCCCCCGGCGGCTCCCTCTTCATCGACGTGAGATCAGAGATGCGCAGACCTGTCATTGCTGGTAACTGGAAGATGTTCAAACTGGTCGGGGACGCGGTCGCCACCGTCACCGCCCTCAAACCCCTTGTCGCCAACGCGACCCATTGCGACATCGTTGTCGCTCCATCGTACCTTTCCGTCAAATCGGTCGCCGATCGCCTCGAAGGCAGCAACATTCACGTCGCGGCCCAGGACCTCTCCTCCGAGACCAAACACGGCGCGCACACCGGGGAAGTCTGCGGTGATATGCTCCGCGACGCCGGCTGCTCTCACGTCATCATCGGTCACTCCGAGCGTCGTGCCCTCTACGGCGACTCCGACCCGGTCATCCACCGCAAAGTGCGCGCCGCTCTCCACTTCGGTCTGACCCCCATCCTCTGCTGTGGGGAGACCCTCTCGGAACGGGAGGCGGGCCGCGAGGTTGCTGTCGTCGAGGGGCAACTCCAGGACGATCTTGCCGGCTTGACACCTCAGGAGATGGTTGGTAGTATCCTCGCTTACGAACCTGTCTGGGCGATTGGCACTGGCAAGACCGCCACCCCGGCACAGGCTCAAGAGATGCACCAATCGATTCGTCACTGGCTCGCTCGGCGCTTCGATTCGGAGACTGCTAGTGCGGTCCGCATTCTCTACGGTGGAAGCGTCAAACCCGACAATATCTCCGACCTCATGGTTCAACCCGATATTGACGGTGCCCTGGTCGGAGGAGCCAGCCTCGAGGCCGATAGCTTCTCCCGGCTTGTTCATTATCACCGGTAGGGTCAAGGGAAACAGATCCGCCACGTGATCGCTCGATCACCTGCCGCAGTCCTTGTCTCCGGCTCGGACTGCCCTCTAACCCGGATGAGATTACCCTCTCCGGCCATCTTGAGAAAGCGGCTGCTCTGATGTTACTTCTGATCCTGAAGGGCATTTTTGTTCTGGTCTGTATCTTCCTGGTGCTGGTTATTCTGCTCCAGTCAGGGAAGGGTGGTGACGTTGCCGCCGCGTTTGGAGGGGCAGGGAGCCAGACGGCCTTCGGTCCCAGAGGGGCACAAAAACCGCTGGAGAAGGCGACGGTGATCGCCGCAGTTCTCTTTATGTTCCTGGCGCTGCTCTTCTCTCTGCCGGGAATTGGTGATGGCAGTTCGGTTGTCAGTGACGACCCTGCTCCGGCCGCGACACCGACGCCGACGCCCACACCGGCCGCGTCGACGACGCCGGCCCCGCAGCCCAGTCCAGCGGCTTCTCCAGCCCCAGCCAAGTGATGATCACTCGGGTGGGTCTGATGGATTCGATTTTTTCGCTTGCCGAAGTGGTGGAATTGGTAGACACGTACGTTTGAGGGGCGTATGGGGCAACCCGTGGGGGTTCGAGTCCCCCCTTCGGCACTCAACCCCTGATCACCAGTCGATTGTCAAGATCGATTGTTGGTCAGGGGTTCTTCATTGAGACCTGTTCCTCCCTTTCCCGCCAAGACTCCTCATTCCCCACACCTGGATAACTTTTTGGTGAAGGGTAGATCAGCGCACCGAACAAAGGCGCGCGAACCCTTTGGTTGGCCCTCTTCGAACTACTCTTCAGCCGCGATAAATTCCAGGCTGAGGACGCCGGCGACAGAGATCAGGCAGTGACGGGGCAGGACGACCCAGAGATCCGTCTCGTCCGACTCGTGCGTCCCAGTTGCCAGGGTAGCAGGGATCGGGTACCCATCGACCATCGTTCCGAAGGAGCTGAGATCCTGGATTGAAAAGACTCCCTCCTCGACCCGAATTCGGAAGTGCTCACGAGAGATTCCAGGAAGAGGCGGGAGTTCCAGGTCTGTCCGGACTCCCCTTCCACCCCGACCAGCCACCATCAACTTCTTGCTCATGGCGTAGGATCGCCTGCCCACTGCGCCCTGAAAGCTGATCCAGGCAAGCACGGGCAGGTCATCGACCTGCCTCCCGGTCCAGAGAGGCCTGCTGTGCCCCTCGCCACTCCTGGATATGAGCCGACCCGTTGGTGGCTTTGTCGGAACGCCCGGCACCTTAAGTCCCTCGGGGTTGTGGAGCCGGTGGAGGGTGCGCCTGACCCTGGCCCCCTCTTCAGAGTCTGGTTGTGAAGACGCAGAAAGAATCGTGTCGATGACGACCTCTCCCGGTTGGCCCGCCGGATCCTTCAGGGTGTGAAAGGAGATCTGCCAGCCACGCTCCGGTTTGATCACCGGGCGCACCGTCTCGATTGCCGGCGTTGACGTGAGTCGGGACCACCTCTCCTGCAACCAGTGCGATAGTGACCCAATCCAACCGCGCCCTACCGACCGATTGAGTGAGTCCAGGCTCTGATCCAACGCCCGAAAGGAGTCTTCCTGCAGCTCCCCGAAGATGCCTTCCAGTCGGACGTAGTCTGTGGAATGCAGGTAGACGCGAAAGATCCCGGGTGCGAGTCGGCGCGTGTGGAGGTCTTCGATCCCCAGTCGCATCGAAGAGATGATCGATTCGATGATCTCACTTGCTGTCGCCACC
>JBEIJP010000263.1:0-4935 GCA_040380245.1 Acidobacteriota bacterium
GACTCCGCCGAGTCTGGTCGCGATGTTTCCGGCGGTGGCGTCAACCAATATCTATGCCAACTGGATCACGCTTGGGGGGGCCAACCGGTTGTCGTTCAATTATGGGTGGGGAGTGGTGCGCATGCCGCACCGCATCATGCTGCCGCAATACTGGCACAGCGAGCCCTACTCGCCGACCGAGTTGAAGTACGAGACGATCCTCAACCATCTGCCGCTGATCGACGGCGACCTCGAGAGCGCCGGTGGAGTGGTGCAACACTATCGCGACTGGCTCTCCCATCCAGACTATGACGAATACTGGCGCTCGATCAGCGACGAGGAGCGGTTTGCCAACGTCAAAGTGCCGGTCTACACCAGTGGGGGGTGGTTCGACATCTTCGTGCAGGGCACGATCAACGGCTATGTCGGGATGAGGAAGCACGGGGGGACGGAGAAGGCACGACGTGAATCCCGCATGATCATCGGCGCGTGGGGCCACGGACCGAGTCAGAAGTTTGGGGATGTCGACTTCGGACCGATCAACAACCGGAACCAGTTCGAGACCGAACTCCGTTGGTTCGACCATCACGTCAAGGGCATCCGTACCGATCTCGCGAATCTGCCGCCGGTCGAGCTCTTCTACATGGGCGTCAACCAGTGGCAGCACGAGCAGGACTGGCCGATCCCTGGAGCGAAGGAGACGCCCTTCTACCTCTCAAGCGGCGGGATGGCCAACACGCCGGGCGGCAATGGGCGGCTCAGTCTCGACAAGCCGGCCGGTGCGCCAAGCGACCAGTATCGGTACGATCCGAACGATCCGGTTCCGACGCTGGGAGGCAACAACTGCTGCGGCACGCCGACGGTGGCGGGACCGAAGGATCAGCGTCCCCTCGCCAACCGCAAGGACATTCTTGTGTACACCAGCGAACCGCTCAAGGAGTCGCTGGCAATTGCCGGTCCAGTGAAGATGAAGCTCTTCGCGGCCACCGATGGCCCCGACACCGACTGGGTCGTCAAACTGATCGATGTTCGACCCGACGGCTTTGCCATCAATGTCTGCGAGGGGATCCTGCGCGCACGTTACCGCCAGGGAACGTCGAAGCCCGAGCTGCTGACTCCGAACAAGGCCTACGAGTTTGAGGTCGACCTCGTCGGAACGGCCAATGTCTTTCTGCCCGGCCACCGGATTCGGGTCGATGTGACGAGCAGCCATTTTCCGCAGTTCGACCGCAACCCCAACACCGGCGAGCCGATTGCGCGCTCGTCGAAGGTGCGGGTCGCGGCCCAGACAATCTTCCATTCGACCGATCGCCCCTCGCACATCGTGCTTCCGGTCGTTCCGGTTCCCAGGAAGAAGTAACCCGTTCCTCGGACGCCCGGCCCGTTCGTGGGTGAGCCCTTCACCAGCGAGCGGGCCGGTGGCGAAAATGTCCATTTCCCCTTCCATCACGCCACCATTCAGGTACAATGCCTGCCATTCCAGGCCAATCGGTCCGAACCTGACATGTACAAGCATTGGTAGAAGTAGAAAAGTAGACTAGTACAAAAGTAGAAATTGGTATGAGCCAGCTCGTGACGACGCATGCGAACACGCGCTGATTAAAGGAGACACAATCTATGATGACTGAGGCGACAAAAAGGCGCACCCTGGCAGCGTGCCTGCTTCTGATGCTGCTGCTGGTGTTGGCGCCGGGAGCGATGGCGCAGACCACATCGACGACAATTCTTGGAGTAGTAGCCGACTCGACGGGCGCGGTGGTGAGTGGGGCCAAGGTTACGGCAACCAAGGTCAACACCCAGGTCAGCCGTGAGGTCGTCTCGGGAGAGACCGGTGACTTTACGTTTCCCTTGGTCGATGTCGGAATCTACGACATCACCGTCGACGCGCAGGGCTTCCGGACAGAGATTCGCCGCAACGTGATCGTCAATATCAACGAGAAGGTTCGTGTCGACTTTTCGCTGCAGGTCGGCGCGGCGAGCGAGCGGATCGAGGTGACCGCGGAGGGAGCGACCCTGCGGACCGACGACGCGACGCTCGGCCAGACGATCGAACAGCGTCGCGTCGAGGAGCTGCCGCTCAACAACCGCAACATCGGAGCGTTGGCGATTCTGCAGCCGGGCGTCCAGTATGGCCCGCGCAGCGGAACGGATGGACAGGGCTTCGGTCAGCGTCAGGGATCGCACGGAATTCCGATTCCCGGAGTCGGCCTCTCTTTTGTCGCTAACGGCCAGCGGGAGACCAATCAGCACGCGACGCTCGATGGAGTGGTCGCGACCGAGGCACGCGTCAACACGGTCCCCTTCAGCCCGTCGGTCGAGGCGATCGCCGAGTTCAAGGTCCTCTCGGGCAGCTACTCGGCCGAGTATGGATTCAACGCGGGCGCGCAGACAGTCATCGTCACTCGCTCAGGTGGAAACGAGTTCCACGGTTCCGCCTTCGAGTTCGTGCGGAACGATATCTTCGACGCCGAGAACTTCTTCCAGAACTACTTCAACGCGCCGGGCGCGGCCCGATCGAAGAAGAACAG
This sequence comes from Acidobacteriota bacterium, assembly GCA_040380245.1. GTDB lineage: Bacteria > Acidobacteriota > Blastocatellia > RBC074 > RBC074 > CAIOZW01. Next base: position 2,508 of record JBEIJP010000263.1, read on the forward strand.
TCTGCGTCAAAACAATTTTGGCGGCGTGATCACCGGTCCCTTCGCGATCCCGAAGGTCTACAATGGAACCAACAAGACCTTCTTCATGCTCAACTACGAGGGACGGCGGCGACGTGACGGCGGACTGGCGCAGACGGCGAACCATCCCCCGATGGCCTTCCGCAACGGCGACTTCAGCTCGTTGCTCGGCCTGCCGACACCGCAGCGCATCGTCGATCCGCTGACCGGGGATCCGTTTCCCAACAACATCATTCCGGCCAACCGGATCAGCAATGCCGCCAAGGAGCTGATGAAGTTCTGGCCCGAGCCGCAGCGCGTCAATCCCAATCCGCTCGTTGGCATCAACTACACGGGCTTCGAGCGTCGTACCCTCGATGACACGCAGGTCTTCGGGCGGATCGATCACAACATCAGTGAGAACGACAAGATCTTCGCCCGGTACGCCTTCAACGACGTGACCTACCGGGTCATCCCGGGCGACAACCCGAATTTCACCTACTTTGTCGCCGGTCGCAACCAGAATCTCGGCACGGCCTGGATCCACATCTTCAATCCAAATCTGATCAATGAAGTGCGGTATGGCTACAACCGTTCGGTCAGCAACACCCTCAACAATCGCGCCAACACAAGCTTTGACGTCCAGACGATTGGGTTGACGGGGTTCCGGGTCGTCAACGATAGCAACCGCGGCCTTACTCCACGCGAGACGGGTGTTCCGACGATCTCGGTCAACGCCTTCTCGACCCTGGCGGAGCAGGATGGCGGCAACGGTTTCGACTTCAACAACCTTCACCAGTTCAACGACAACCTGACCTGGGTACACGGCAACCACACCACCAAGTTCGGGTTCGATTACCGCTGGGTCGCCCTCTTCCGCGGCGCCGCCAACGTGCCGCGCGGGGGTCTCAACTTCAATGGCGATATCGCCAACAATGGCTTCGCCGCGTTTCTCCTCGGCTTCCCGAGCGTGACGACGACGCCGGAAGGGCTGCCGCTGACCGAAACACGTCAGCAACGCTATGCGGCCTACGCTATGGACGATTGGAAGGTCTCGCGCAAATTGACCCTCAACTATGGTCTCCGCTGGGAGTACAACACCCCGGCGGTCGACGTCAAAGGACTCTGGCGCTCGCTCAGCTTCGATGTCCGATCGAACGGACTGCCGACGGTGATTCCGAACATCGGGACAGAGTATGAGTTCTATCCGCCGCAGCGTGACATCTTCATGCCGCGGTTCGGGTTCGCCTATCGTCCAACCGATGATTGGGTCGTTCGCGGTGGATTCGGGATCTACTACAACGTCCACCAGCTGAACAACTACACCATTCTCAACCTCAACCCGCCGAAATCGGGAACGAGCAACTTTGTCAACACGGCGACGGCGGGACGGATCACCAACTCGCCGACCCAGCCGGTGTTGACCTTTGCTTCGCCGTTCGGGGTGGTCAATCCAACCAGCCCGACCGGCATCAACGCGCTCAATCCGGACAACCCGCAGCCGAGTGTCACGCAGTGGAGTCTCGACGTTCAGCGGAGGCTTCCGTTCGATATCGTCCTCTCGGTCGGATACGTCGGGAACAAGGGGTCGCACATCGACCAGACGGTCGAGCTGAATGCGCCAGCGCCCTCGATCCTGCCCAATCCCAATTCACGACGCCCGATCCCCGCGTTTGCCGACGGGGTCAACGGCCCCACCCGGGCGCTCAACCGGCTGCGCTGGCTGACCTCGGATGGCAATTCGTGGTATCACGCGCTGCAGGTCAACGCGCAGAAGCGGTTCACCCAGGGGTTGCAGATGAACATCGCCTACACCTGGGGACGGGCAATGGGCGAAGGATACGGTCGCAACGAGGGTGGCGGCGCCATCCCCAATTCGTACCAGAATCCGTTCAACCGTGCAGCGGAGAAGACCCGCTACGGGTTCGACTTCCAGCACAGCGCGGTGACCAGCTTCCTCTATGAGCTGCCAACTCCGGGTGCGCTCAACAAGGGAGCGGGCAAGCACATCTTCGGTGGGTGGCAGATGAACGGGATCATCGTGCTTCGTTCAGGGCTGCCCTTCTCGGTGACCCAGACCAATACGCTCAACACGATCGAGGGCCACGTTCGACCGGACCTGGTCGGCAATCCGAAGCTCGCCAAGCCGACGATCGACAAGTGGTATGATCCAAACGCTTTCCGAGTGGTGACCTGTCAGCAGCCGGGCGCGGCGACAGATGCCGGCCGGGCGCTCAACCAGTATCTCGCGTCCTTCTGCAAGTTCGGGAGTGCCGGGCAGGGGATTCTGGAAGGCCCAGGCTTCAAGAATGTCGACTTCTCGTTGATCAAGAACATTGAGATCAAAGAGGATCTGCGGGTCCAGTTCCGGGCGGAGATCTTCAATATCTTCAATACGCCTCAGTTCGGCACACCGAACGCGGGGCTCAAC
>JBEIJP010000264.1:0-4931 GCA_040380245.1 Acidobacteriota bacterium
TGACCAAGATGATCAACCACGGCCACGGTCGGGTCCGGATGGAGTTCGAGATCCCGTCGCGCGGCCTGATCGGCTTCCGCAACGAGTTCCTCACCGAGACGAAGGGAACGGGCCTGCTCAATACGCTCTTCCTTCGCTGGGGCCCCTGGCAGGGGGAGCTGGCGGGCAGGGGAACGGGCAGCCTCGTTGCCGACCGCCCCGGAGAGGCGACCGCCTACGCGATCTTCAACCTCCAGGAACGCGGGGAGCTCTTCGCCAAACCGGGGACGCAGGTCTATGAGGGAATGATCGTCGGGAGAACTCGCGCGATGTCGACCTCGACGTCAACATTATTCGCGAGAAGAAACTGACCAACATGCGCGCCTCGACCGCAGACGAGGCCCTGCGCCTCGTCCCCGTTCGCGAGCTGACCCTGGAGCAGGCGATCGAGTACATCGCCGATGACGAGCTGGTCGAAGTGACCCCGCGCTCGATCCGCATGCGTAAAAAGGTCCTTCCGGCCAACCAGCGCCCCAAGGCACGCAAGGACTGAGCGAGCCACCCAGTCGTACGGAAATGGAGAGGGGGAGAGTGGACGACCATCCATTCTCCCCCTCGTTGTGTTGACGATCCGGCGACCTGTCTCCCTCTATTCGACGCGGTAGTTGGGAGCTTCCTTGGTGATGATGACGTCGTGAACGTGCGACTCCTTGAGGCTCGCGGCGGTGATCTTCATGAAGCGGGCCTGCTGCTGCAGCTCGGCAATCGTGTGGCAGCCGGTGTAGCCCATGCCAGCGCGCAGACCACCGACCAGCTGCCCGATCAGCCCGGCGAGAGAGCCTTTGTGGGTGACGCGCCCCTCGATCCCCTCGGGAACGAGCTTCGACTCGATCGATTCCGACTCCTGACCGTAGCGATCCTTGCTCCCCTCCTTCATGGCGGAGAGCGAACCCATCCCGCGATAGCCTTTGAAGCTGCGTCCCTGGTAGAGAATGATCTCACCGGGGGATTCGTCCGTTCCCGCGAGCAGGGATCCAATCATGACGACATCGGCGCCCGCGGCGATCGCCTTGGTGATGTCCCCGGAGTACTTGATGCCGCCGTCGGCGATGATGGGCACCTCGCTCCCGGCCGCCCCACGGACCGCCTCGGTGATCGCGGTGATCTGGGGAACGCCGGCGCCGCTGACGACGCGGGTCGTGCAGATCGAACCGGGCCCGATCCCGACTTTGACGGCGTCGACCCCGGCGCTGATCAGCGCACGAGCCCCTTCGGCCGTCGCGACGTTTCCGGCGATGAGATCGATCTCGGGAAAGCGCTGCTTGACCGTGCGGACCGCCTCGATCACCCGGGAGCTGTGCCCGTGTGCGGTATCGATCACCAGGACATCGACGCGGGCCCGGACCAGTTCCGCCGCGCGTTCGAGATAGTCCCCGGTTGCCCCGATCGCCGCCGCCACCCGCAACCGGCCAAATTCATCCTTGGCGGCTTGCGGGTAGCGAATGGCCTTCTGGATGTCCTTGACCGTGATCAGGCCTTTCAGTTTGTAGTGATCATCGACGACCAGCAGTTTTTCAACGCGGTGCTGCTGCAGGATGCCCTCGGCTTCCCGAAGGGTGGTCCCGACCGGAACCGTGATCAGGTGATCCTTGGTCATGACCTCGGCGAGCGGCAGGTCGAGACGGGTCTCGAAGCGGAGATCCCGATTGGTGAGGATTCCGACCAGTCGACCATCCTCCTGCACGATCGGGACACCGGAGATCTTGTACCGCTTCATCAGATCGAGGGCTTCCCGAATCTTGCGGTCCGGAGTCATCGTCACCGGATCGACAATCATCCCCGACTCGGATCGCTTGACCTTATCGACCTCGTCGTGTTGCGCGGCGATCGAGAAGTTCTTGTGAATGACGCCCAATCCCCCTTGCTGGGCGATGGCAATGGCCATGGGCGCCTCGGTGACGGTATCCATTGCCGAGCTGGTGATGGGAATGTTGAGCCGGATGTGACGGGTCAACCGGGTCGACACGTCGGTCTCGGTCGGAAGAACGTCCGAGAAGGCAGGGATCAACAGGACATCATCAAAGGTCAGTGCTTCGAGCAGGGGTTCCGTCAACATAGACAATTACCGCGGGGGAGCAGAAGGTGGAGCATCGACATATTGCAGATAGGTCTCTTTGGTCAGAACAAGGCTGGTGACGACCACACTGGTTGGGGAGTTGGCGATCTTGCTGTTGAGCAGCGGCCGCCCGTTGAGGGCCAGTTGCAGGGCGGGAAGATTTCCAGCACTGAGGACAAGCCGATCCTGCGCGAGGTATTCGCGGGTGGCGCCGGGAGACAGCAGCGCCTCTTCGGGGGCTTCGGTATCACGCGTCACCTTGATCCAGCAGGCGGACGCGCCAACCGTGACCGTCAGACGCAACCCTTGCGCGTCGTTTGATGAAGCATCCGACTGTGCCGGGGTCGGTGTCGGGGTCGGGTCGACAGGACGCGCACGATCGTCGGCGACTCCGGCTTGAGCCGGAGACGAAGTGCCCGGAACGGGCGCCTCCCGAAAGAAGAACTGATAGGCCAGATAGGATCCACCGACCAGAACGGCAAGGATGACCAGGCTCAGGACCAGGCCGCTGCCCTGGGTTGGCGGACGATCCCAATTCTCGACCCCAAGCTGGAACCGGCGGTCCTCTTCTCCCCCCTGCGCCGCCAATTGCTCCTCATAGAGACGCACGGCCGTGGGCTCATCCAGGCCGACTTGATGGGCAAATTTCCGGACGAAAGCACGAGTGAAGATCCCACCGGGGAGGGGGCTGTAGTCATCTGCTTCAATGGCTTTCAGAAACCGGACCCCGATGAGCGTCTGGTCGGCGATCTGCTGATGCGTCAACCCTCTCTCTTCGCGGCGTTTTTTAAGCTCTTGCCCCAGTGTTGTCATTGCCACTCGCCAGGCCGCCGGCCAGCCTTCATCCAGCATTCACTGCGCCTGGTCCGGCGTTGCGGCACCCTTGTGTCGACGTCGAGCCAGTTGCTGATGGATCGGATGGCAGGGGAGACCCGCCAAAACCGAATAAAAGCTATAGTACGGGCTCTTCCGGAGCCTGTCAAAGGCAGTCGGCTCACGGTTGCCCGGAAAACCGGTATCGGTCATCAGGACGACTCGGGAGAGGCCAGCTGTCGGCGCAAGGCGTCGGGATCGGTCATCGGGCGCTCGCAGGTGTGATTCCGGCAGAGATAGACCGTCGGCTGCCCCTCCAAGGCCGGGCGATTGGCGAGCAATGGAATCTCGACCGGAGAGACTGACGCCGCGCCAGCGGGTGAGGGCGCGACGGGCGACCGACTCGGATCGGCGAGGGCCACCACCGTGTGGGGCAGGAACTGCTGCTCGAGAACCGCCCGGAATTCCGCCATGACCGGCGAGGAGCGTGGCCCGACCAGGGCGATCTCGTACGGGGAGGCGAGCGCGAAATCGATGGCCGAGAGCATCTGTCCGAAGCCGGTTGGCATCCGGGGGATCACCGCCGCGACCTGCTCGAAGATCTGCTCGGCGAGGTCGCGATAGCGGGACTCGCCGGTGTAGAGCGCCAGGCGGAGGAGCACTTCGGCGGCGACGGCGTTGCCGCTGGGCGTCGCGTTGTCGTAGAAGTCCTTGGATCGGGCGATCAGCGTTTCGTGATCGTGGCTGGTGAAGAAGAAGCCGCCGCTCTCCGCGTCGTGGAAGTGCTCGATCATGGCTTCGGTCAGCCGGTGAGCCTGATGATACCAGCGGGGATCGAAGCTGGCCTGATAGAGGGCGAGCAGGCCATCGATGGTGTTGGCATAGTCCTCGAGGTACCCGTTGAGTTTGGTCTGGCCGCGATGGCGGGTCCGCCGCAGACGATTGCCCTCACACATCTCAGAAGTGAGGAATTCGGCGTTGCGGATGGCGATGTCGAGATAGTCCTCACGGTTGAGGGCGCGGGCGGCCTCGGCGAAACTGCGCAGCATGAGCCCGTTCCAGGCAGTGAGAATCTTCTCGTCACGAGCAGGCTTGACGCGGGCCTCCCGGGCATCAAAGAGGATCCGCCGGCCGCGGGCGAGCAGCTCTTCGAGGGCCTCGGGGGTCAGTCCGAGCCGCGGGGCCACCTCCTCGACCGTCTCGTCGACGTGCCCGATGTGGAGGATGTTCTCTTCCTCGAAGTTGCCCTCTTCGGTAATGTCGTAGAAGCGGCAGAAGATCTCTCCGTCTTCCGGCCCAAGGAGAGAGAGGACCTCGGCGGGTCGCCAGACAAAGAACTTACCCTCGACCCCCTCGCTGTCGGCGTCCTGCGTCGAATAGAACCCGCCGGAGGGGTCTGTCATCTCGCGCCGGACGTAATCGAGGGTCTCCTCGACGATCTGGCGATAGAACGGATTGCCGGTCACCAGCCAGGATTCGAGGTAGACGCGGGAGAGCAGCGCGTTGTCGTAGAGCATCTTCTCGAAGTGGGGGACGAGCCAGCGCTCATCGACCGAGTAGCGATGGAAGCCGCCGCCGAGCTGGTCGTAGATGCCGCCGCGCGCCATGCGGTCGAGCGTCAGGGTGACGGCGTCGCGATAGCCCCGATCCGGCTGCCGCAGATCCTGGCGCAGGAGGAAGGAGAGGGCCATCGCCGGGGGAAATTTGGGGCGGGTGCCAAAGCCTCCGTGGGTGCGATCGAGCGACTGCAGGAGTCGGGTCGCGCTCTGGTCGAGCACCGCCATCGTCGCCGCCTCTCCAGCGCCCTTGAACCGGTCGATCCGTTGCAGCTCCTGGTGCAGCCCCCCGGCGTTCTTCTCGATCTCTTCCCGCCGATTCTGCCACGCCTCGGCCAGCGAGATGAGGACGCGCGGAAAGCCAGGCATCCCGTGCCGATCGACGGGCGGGTAGTAGGTTCCGCCGTAGAACGGGCGCCCATCCGGCGTCAGAAAGACGGTCATCGGCCAGCCGCCGTGGCCCGTCA
>JBEIJP010000265.1:0-4921 GCA_040380245.1 Acidobacteriota bacterium
ACGAAGTAGCGGCTCAACTCGCGCGGGTAGCCGATCCGGACGACCCAGCCGTCCCCGGATGGCTGGGCTTCCAGCCAGTGGCCCGTGGCGTCGACGTGGCCCTGGACGAGGTGCCCCCCCATTCTGGTCGTCGGAGTGAGGGCCCGTTCCAAATTGACGCTCGTCCCGGAGGAGACCGACTGCAGGCTGGTCCGGCGGACCGTCTCGGCCGAAAGGTCGGCTCTGAAATACTGGGAGCCGAGGGCCACAGCAGTCAGGCAGACTCCGTTGACCGCGATGCTGTCGCCGAGGCGGGTTCCCTCCAGGACCCTTGCGGCGCCAATCTCGATCCGCGCTCCTTCGCGAGCCGGGACGAGGCTTCTCACCACGCCTAGTTCCTCAATGATGCCGGTGAACATGGTCCGTTTTCTCTTCTGGTTCTGCCCCGTCCGGCGCCATTGGGAGGCACGCCAGAATCGCCTCGACCACCCCGTCGATGGTCATCTCGGATGAGTCGAGGTAGAGGGCATCCGGCGCCTGGACGAGAGGAGAGTCGGCACGACTGCGATCCCGCGCGTCCCGCTCCTCGATCTCGACCTGGATCTGCCCGAGCGGCAGGCACGTGCCGCCCCGGTCCTGCTCCTCCAGCCAGCGTCGCCGGGCCCGGGCCTCCGCCGTGGCGTCGAGAAAGATCTTCACGTCAGCGTTGGGGAAGACGTGCGTGCCGATATCCCGCCCCTCCATGACGACCCCCCCGCCTGCGCCGAGGGCTTGCTGTCGGGCGACGAGCGCTCGACGTACCGCCGGGATCGCCGAGACGATCGAGGCGGCCCGACTGATCTCGGGCGTGACGATCGCCCGGGTGACCACCTCGCCGTCGATCTCCACCTCGAGGGCGTCGACGGGTCCGCTCAATTCGATGATGGCGTGCCGGGCCAGCGTTCCGACCTCGTCGGCGTCCTCCAACGCGATCCCTTCCGCGAGCGCCTTCCAGGCGATCGCCCGGTACATGGCCCCCGTGTTGATGAAGAGATAGCCGAGACGGCGCGCGATCTCTCGCGCGATCGTGCTCTTCCCCGCGCCGGCCGGGCCATCGATCGCAATGATAAGTCGCCTATCCCCTGCCACTCGGCCCCCTTTCCAGCAGACGGGCAATGCTCGACAACGTCTCGTCGATCTGCTCGAAGCTGACGTCGGAGTGCGTCACCATTCGCATTCGCCGTGGGCCGATCCCGTTGGCAAGGATCGCCCGGGATCGAAGTTCCGCCGAGAATTGGTCGGTCGCCCAGCCGTCCCCGCCCAGATCGAAGATGACGATGTTGGTCTCCACCCTCTCCGGGTCGATGGCGATCCCGGGCAGTTCGGCGAGTCCCCTTGCCAGCCGTTTCGCCTTGGCGTGATCGTCGACCAGCCTGGCAGGCGATTCGCGCAGCGCGATCAACCCGGCGGCGGCCAGCACCCCGACCTGCCGCATCCCCCCGCCGAGAAGCTTGCGCAGCGAGACCGCCGCTTCGATCAACGGCTTCGACCCGACGATCATCGATCCGATTGGCGCTCCCAGCCCTTTCGAGAGGCAGAACATGACCGTCTCGAACGGGCGCGCGATCTCGGCGACGCTCTTTCCCAGCGCGAGGGCGGCGTTGAAGATCCTTGCCCCGTCGAGGTGCGTCGGCAGACCGAGCGCCCGCGCCCCGTCGCAGATCGCCTGCGCCTCCTCGACCGACATGACGGTTCCCCCCGCCATATTGTGCGAGTTCTCGAGGGTTACCAGCGAGGTCGGCGTCACATAGTAGGGAGCCCGGTGATGAATCGCCGCCCGAATCTCCTCCCACCCGAGTCGCCCATTCTGCCCCGCGACGGGGCGGAGGGTCACGCCGGAGAGCATCGCCGCCGCGCCCATCTCGTAGTTGTAGATGTGGGATCGCTCCTCGACGATGACTTCCGTTCCCGGACGGCTCAGGAGCCGGACACAGATCTGGTTGCCCATCGTTCCCGAGGGGACAAAGAGGGCCGCTTCCTTCTCGAAGAGGGCCGCCGCTTCCTCCTGGAGCCGGTTGACGGTCGGGTCCTCGAAGTAGACGTCATCCCCCACCTCGGCGGCGGCCATCGCTCGCCGCATGGCTTCGGTCGGTCGCGTCACCGTATCGCTGCGCAGGTCGATCCAGTTCTCCATCTCGCTTGCCGTTCCTCTCCTACTCTCTCTTCCGCGTCAGACAAAGATCGCGAAGACCTCGTTGGCGAGCACCTTGCCGGCTCGCGTGATCCGCAGGTGGGTCGGCGTCCATTCGAGAAGCCCTGCCCCCACCAGCCGCTCCACCTCCGCCCCGTACCGATCTCGCACTGAGACTCCAAATCTCGCCTCGTGCGCCGCCAGGTCCACCCCCTCCTCCAGCCGCAGCCCCAGAAAGAGCGACTCTCCCTCCCGATCGGCCTCATCGAGTACTGTTCGCTCGGTGATCGGGCTGACGCCCCCTTCGATGAGCGCCAGATAGTCGTGCAGGCGACGTTGATTGGCCCAGCGGGTCCCACCATCGTAGCCGGCCGCTGAAACCCCGAAGGCGGCATAGGGAGCCCCCGTCCAATACTTCAGGTTGTGGCGCGACTGGCAACCAGGGCGGGCCCAGTTGGAGATCTCATACTGCTCGAACCCGTGCCGGGGAGCCTCGTCGACCAGGGCATAGTACATGGCGACGGTCAGCTCGTCCTCGATCGCTCGCAACTCCCCCCGCTCGATCCGGTGAGAGAGGGGCGCGTCCGGGTAGAGTTCGAGCAGATAGACCGAGAGATGGTCGGGGGCGAGCGCGAAGATCTCGGCCAGATTCCGTTTCCACGTCTCCATCCGCTGCTCCGGCAGCCCCGCGATCAGGTCGAGACTGAGGTTGTCGAAACCGGCACTCCGCGCCATCGAGACTGCACGGCGCGCCTCTTCCGCCTGATGGTTCCGACCGATCATCGCCAGCTCCCGGTCGTCGAACGACTGCACGCCGAAACTGATCCGGTTGATCCCTGTCTGACGGATCTCGCGCAACCGCTCCTCGGAGAGCGATCCGGGATTGGCCTCGATCGTCACCTCGGCGCGATCGTCGATCAGAAATGTCTGGGCGATCGTCTCGAGAATCTCCCCCAGCTGGGCCGGCGTCAGCGTCGTCGGCGTTCCTCCCCCAAAGTAGATCGTCTCGACCCTCGTCTGCGCCGGCGGCCACTCCCGTTGGACGATCTCTTCCCGCAGCGCCCGCACGTACCGCGCCGCCAGCTGCTCCTCATAGCCGCCCGTGACGAAATTGCAGTAGTGGCAGCGCGTCGCGCAGAACGGAATGTGCAGATAAATGCCGGCAGGAGATGTCTCGCTCATCGTCGGGCAGTATAGCACGACCCGTCAGACGAGCCGCGCCCGTCTCTTGCGACCTCCCAGGACTTTCTGTCCGATGACCACGAGCCCGACCGCCCCAGCGATGAGCGAGATCCACCAGGGACCCCTCGGTGGGCGGTAGGCGATCGTCAACCGATGCGACCCGGCAGGTACCTCCATCAACATGAGACCACTCGACGGCTCCGTCGCGATCGGGAGCGGGACTCCATCGAGCTCGGCGCGCCAGTGCGCGTCGGCATAGGTCAGGAGCCGAGCCTTGACCGCGGTCCGGTTGACGAGACGAAACGCCCGCGATTCGAGACGCTGCGAGAGTACCTCGACCGCTCCCTCTCCCGCGACGATCTCCAGACCTCCCGGCGCCTCGACCACCCCGTGGAGCGTCATCTCCGCTCCCCGGGGGCGAAAGTAGACCTGGTTGGCCGTGTAGCCGAGAAACTCGGCCGCTCCAGCGTCCTGTAAGCGCAGCCCCTCTTCGAACGACAACGGATCGACACGCCGCTTGCCCTCCAGCCATTCCAGCCGTGACGACTTCTCCGCCTCTGCCCGGTCACTGCCCGGCCAAAGACCGACCAGCATCGCGGTCAGGGGTTCCCAGCCCCAGCACCAGGATCCCGCCAAGCGGAAAGACCAGTCGCCCGCGCCAACCACCCAGCCGTCTCCGATCCCGCCAGGTTGCGACAAGCAGTAGCGCCCCCACCAGCGCCGTCACCGGTTGCCAGCGCCAGGGGAACTGCAAATACGGCAGACCCGGTACCACCTCCCAGATCCACGCCAACCAGGGAATGGCGATTCCCAACCCGACCAGGGCCAGCAGGGCTCCCCGATGCGCCAGCCATTCGAGTGGCTGGCCTTCTCGACGCAACCCCAGCCAGAGGATCCCCACCAGGGCCGTCTGCCCCAGCACCACCAGGCTCGCGACGTCATTGAATCCCGCCCAGGCCATCCGGTAGGCCGTCCCATCCGCCGCGGGCGCAAAGAGCAGGTAGTCTCGATAGTCCTGTCGCGCCACTTGCAGGCCGACCTGCACCTCGCTCAAGCCCTGCAGCAGCGGTAGCCAGACCAGGGCCATCAACCCCGCACTCCACCCGACCCCCAGCGCCAGTCGCGGCAGTCCCGTCTCCCTCAGCCCTCCGCCCTCTCGCCGCCCTCTCCGGAATTTCAGGCCCAACCAGCCCAGCAGCGTCCCCGCTCCCAACACCCCCACTACCAAATGGGCCAGGTAGCTCGAGAGAACATGGGTCATCGCCGTCCCGCACAACCCGACGATCAGCCATCCAACTCCCTTCGCCCGCCGCTCCTTCCCCAGCAGATCGACCACTCCCAGCACCACCAGGGGAAGAAATCCCATTCCCAGTGATTGGGGCAGAAACCCCCGATTGAGCCCAATCATCGCCCAGCCCGGGAAGAGCACATACCCAAGACCCACCCAGCCACTCTCCCGCGGCCCAAAGAATCGCCGCGCCAGACAGTAAGCAGTCGCCTGGTTGAAGACGATCACCAGCAGGATCGCCAATCGCAGGGAACTCCAACGCGAAAGACCCAAAATCCACTCCGGAAGTGCCGCCAGCCAGT
>JBEIJP010000266.1:0-4917 GCA_040380245.1 Acidobacteriota bacterium
CACTACTGTGTTGGCAAAGGCGACCTGCAGGTTGCGTGTCATTGCCGAGACATCGCCAAGCGCCAACTGGCCCAGCGCATGCCCCTTCGGTATGAGTGTGCCCATCAGTCCAAGAATTGGCCCGAGGCGAGTCAACATCCGCGCCCGATCCAACTCTTTCTGACAAACACTTTCGAAAAGATTGAGGCGATGAGCCGCAATCCGACGGTCGTGATGACTCTCCCGCAAAGATCTCGCCGCCGCCTTGAACTGGCCTTCTGGCAGCTTTTCAATCTCACTCGACCAGTCACTGACCGTTGGCGCCAGCAGAATGAAATCACGCACAGCCCGGGAGCCCCGTAACCGCTGCCAGATCTCCCTGGTGAACCCCCCAAAAGACCAGAGTGCCCAGAAAAGTAGAAAAATCTCAATGGTCACCGCCGGCAGCAAGAGACCATCAGAAATGAAGTTCAAAAACTGATTGACATAATTCATATATTCCGATTGTTAGCAGTATGCTACTCCCTCTCCATTCGATGAAGATCGGTGGTGAAACGCAGACGCTGCGAGAGACGCTTCGACCATCGACTTAGCCACGCCCCCAACAGAACAAGTCCCAGCATACCGCCGCAAACGATTCCTGTTCCCCTCCAGGAGAGATCGGCTCGCGGCGATGAGACTGGCTGCCAGGTGATCAATCCGTACCCGACAAAGATTGCCAGCAGAAACATCCCTCGCAATATCACATAGAGTTCAAGACGCCATAGCAGATTGGGCAGCAGCCACTGCAGAAGCAGCGGAATCACGAGCAGGCTCGCGGTAACAGACAGGCTGAGCAGCAATCCGAACGTATCGAAATCGAACATGCCAGGAGCTGCCTGAAAGGCTTGTGCGGTCAAGAGTCGCATCGCGAGGAGAAGGCTCAGATTCGGAAGGACGGCGAGAAGATCCTGCCACCTGGCAAGTGGGCGGGTCGTGTCTACCCTCCTCGCCGCGGCCCGGAGGCCGATCATACTCTCCACCAGGGGAATCATGAGGAGCAACGCCAGGAAATCGGGCTGTGCCAGTGGGGCGTAGATCTGCGCGAGACTCTTTCTCGAAATTTCGTCAAAGGTCAGGTAGACCCAACCACCAGCCAATCCTGCCGGGATGGCTATTTTCCACCACTCCGTCAGCAGACTGCCGCGCACCGCCGCAAGAAGAAAGACCAGAATTGCCCCTGCCAGCCAGACATCCGTCACGACCGCCCTCCCGGCACAAGAACCAGTCCGCCATCTCCGCTCAGGTTCTTCGTATCTTCAACTCTCCCGACGACGCCACCACACAAAGATGGCCACCAGAATCAGCAGCACGACGATGGTGCTCACGACAACCACCCGGCCGGAGCGAAACAGGTTGCGCACTGGTGACAGTGCCGGTCGCTGATCCATCTTCTCTTTTTCCAGAACGACGGCATTGGGCTGTCCCTCGCCGACGCGAACCTGCGCGATGGCGGCTTGATATGACTGCTGATCCTCCCGGCCCAGCTTTTCAGAAATGAAGCCCTGTAGTTTCTGGTTATCACAGACAAATCCACTGCAGCCCGGCTTCGTGTCTTTGATCAACTCGACATGGAGTTGCGCGATCTCCGCCACTTGTTCGGCACTCGCCTTCCAGTAGCCCTTTCGAACGGTTTCAAGCATGACTGCGGTCATCTCCTGCAGCGCGGCAGGGTTCTCTCGTCGAAACCACTCCTTGATCCCGAGATTGAGTTGGTCCTTGACGTAGACCTCGTGCAAATCTGCCCACAATTGATCCTCGATCGCATCGGGTTTCATCACCTCCCATCCATAGGTATTGCGGAACGTCTCGGCAAACTTCTCGGCGGAAGAGGCCCCCCCTTTGACGTATTCGGCCACATATTTTGGATTGAGAAGTGTCGTACGGGCCTCGACACCGATCGCCTCCTTGACTTCCTGCACCCGTGCCTGGCCCGGATTCCGAAAATCATTGAAGTAAGCGTCCGGATCCTTGCCCGTGACATAGCGAACGGCGATATTGACGCCACCCATAAACTCATAGACATGGTCGAGAGAGAGTGGCCCCCATGTATTGCTTTCACGTGGTTGAATGACCGCCTCGGTATCACGCAACATCACCTCGAAAGCACCGGCACGGAATCGTCCCCAGCCTTCTCCCTCGTCATACAACTCTCCCATGTTGTTGAGATAGGTTTGTGCACCCTCCTCCTCCTTCTCCCACCTGTCACCGCTCTCAACCATCCCCATAATCTGGGTTCCATAGTTGCCATTGACCCCGCCAAAGACACGTTGTGTCGAGATTTCACGAGCCTCGATTGGGGACAACCCCTTCTCTTTCAGCGCCTCCTCGGCCTGCTCCGTCCCGCTCCTGACATGGTTCTGGTCGGAGCCCTCCTCTTTCAGCGCGGCCACCATTCGCACGGCCTTGTTGATCAAAGCGAGACGCGACGCGGCAAGATCGCGAAACTGCCCCGCCGTCTGAACAACGACGTCGATCCGCGGACGACGCAGCTCCGCTTGTGGGGTGACCCGAAGATCGAGCACGCGTCCAAACGGGTCACGCACCGGCTCGACGCCAAGCAGATAGAGAACCTCAGCGACCAGTGCGCCCTCGGTTTCGATAAAGTCCGAGGGCCAGAGGGTCACCGCCACCTTGCGCGGGTAACGCTGATGCGTCTTGAGATGCTGAAGAAGCAATGCGTCCGCGAGCTGTTTTCCAACCCGCCATGCCTCCACCGAGGGCGTCTTCTCGGCATCGATACTGTAGAGGTTTCTTCCCGTCGGAATCGTCAGTGGATTGACGACTGGGTCTCCTCCGGAGGACGGGGCGATGAACCCGCCGTTGAGGCCATTGACCACCGCGTCCAGTTCCGCAGGCCCGCTGCGCAGAAGCAGATCCCTTGACCGGGTGATATTCTCAATGCTGGCACGTGCGGCAATAATCACGCGCGCCCTCTCGCGGTTTCGATCTTCGAGCGAGACGATCTGTCGCGAGACCTGTGCCAACGCCTGACCAATCTCTTGTCTCGACACACTCCTCAGGTTGTCACACGTCTCGTAGTGTTCGTCAATAAACTTCAGCTGATCGACAATCCCGCGAAGAACAGAAATATTTTCTGGTAGATCAGCGCCCACTCTCCCTTTGACCAGATTCAGCGTCGCCAGCTTCTCCTGAGTCAGACACGCACGCCTGATCTCAACACGCCGCCGCTCCATTTCCGCTTCAACTCTCGTCAGAAGATCCTTGTCATCGAGCAGATCGAAGGTTTGACGGCGGAGTGGCTCGCGCTGCATCAGCCGAAGCAGGCGGTTGACATCCGGTTGCAGTCCGATGTCGATCGCCTCAGCCATTCGAGGAATCGCACGGGCCACGGTCCTCGCGCGCTCGAGTGTCGCCGGATCGAGAAGCCCCGAAGACATTCGGAACTGTTGCTCAGAGCGGAGCCCCTCAATAAACTCCCGCTTCTTGTTGTCAGGCAGAATCCTCGCGACAAGTTGACGGAGTTCCTCCACCTCGGCTGGAGAAGCGCTCCCCCCTTCCGCCCCTGTTCCCGCTGCTTGCGCCCCTCCCCGTGCGCCCGCCATTCCGATGAAACCTCGGACGATCTCGTCCTCCGACGGTCGACGCGAAGCCTTGACCCACGCACTGGCAAAGTCGAGATTCTCTCTCCCAATCACCTGTGTCAGGGCCGCCTCGACAGAGACCTGCCCCTTCAACACATTATTGATAATTGCTTTGGCGGGTTGACGGTAACGAAGATCAAAGAGCTTCCGATCTTCTCGCTGCCGCGCCGTCAGTCTTTTCGCGATCAAATCAAGGTCAGCCATACCCTCGGCAACCCGGTCGATCGCCATCAACGTGACGGTCGTCTCAGTCTTTGTTTCCCCGTACCCACCGCCAAGAATGTAGAGTCCCGCGGTAATCTTCTCCGCAGCGATCTCTTCCAGGTAGTTCTCCAGCCTGCTCAGCGATTCTCCCTCCAGATCTTCCGGCCGTGAGAGCCGTAGCTTGAGGTCTTTCGTCAAGCCTATCCTGTCGGCCAGCGCGATGATGCTTACCGCATACTCACGTCGCACCTCCCCCGCCGCGTTCTGGTAGGCCTGGAACTTGTCCTGTAACTGCTTGAGATCCCCATAGAGCTCGCTCTCCGTGAAGGCAGGTGTCAAATGTGACAGGGTTGTCGTATAACTGCGCCGCTTGGCGATAATCGCTTCTCCAACGTTGCTGATCGTGTAGACGTAGAAATGAGGAGTCGTCCCGATCAACGCATCCGACCAGTCATAATCTGACTGGGCCATCTGCTTACCGGGAGTAAACTCAAGCGATCCATGAGTTCCGAAATGAAGGATCGCGTCTGCCTTGAAGGCGTGACGAGTCCACAGATATGAAGCAATGTAGGGATGAGCTGGAGCAACCTTGGCGCCGTGCACCAGCTGGAAAGTGTCGCCCCCCACAGCCGGCAGGGGTTGGGGCAGCAGGACGATATTGCCAAATTGAAGCCGGGCAACGGCAATGTACGACTCACCGTCACGGGTCAACCCCATGTACTCCCCAGGAGCCTGACCATATTTTGCCACCACATCCGCGTAGCTCTCTTCGGGCAGATCCTGCATGACCCAGCTCTCATACTCACGTGATCGAACCAATGCGGGCAGGCCTGACTTGACGAACTCGTCGAATGCGCCTTTCGCGTATGGTCCAAGTACCGGACCACGTTTCATCAACAGATCTTGAAACGCCTGCTCCGTGTCGGGCAGACCTTCCATCCAATATCCTTCGCCTTGCATACGCCGAAGGAGATTGTAGAGGGAGGGGACGATCTCCAGGTTCGACGCAGTCAGGGCGTTGTTTCCGGGGCCTTTGAAGTAGTAGATGGCTATCTTCTTCTTACTGTTCGCTATTTTCTTGAGGTTCAAC
>JBEIJP010000267.1:0-4893 GCA_040380245.1 Acidobacteriota bacterium
CTAGAACCCGCTTGCCGTTCATTGCTTCTCTCTTTCATCTCTTGGTACTGGGATGACTCTCCCAAGCGCAGCCCGGATTATCCGTCCACTCTCCCCTCAAGGTCAATCCAATCCTCTATCTCCCCCAACCCTGCGTGGCCCCTTGGGCGAGTTTGACTCGCTCCCCCTTTGCCGCTAGACTTAACGCTGTTAATTTCCTGAAAGGTGCTCAGAAAAGTCATGGGGACGAAGGAGCGGCGAGATCGGGAGCGGGAGGCCTTGCGGGGAGAGATCCTGGCGGTGGCGCGGGATCTCTTCATTCAGGAGGGGTACGAGCGGGTCTCGATGCGACGGATCGCCGAGCGGATCGAATATTCGCCGACGACGATCTACCTCTATTTCCGGGACAAGTCGGAGATCCTGGACGAGATCTGTGAGCAGACCTTCGCGAAGTTGGCGCGGTCGATGGAGCGGATCGAGGCGAAGGGGCTGGAGCCGTTGGAGGGGCTGCGGGAGGGGTGTCGGACCTACATCCGGTTTGGGCTGCGGAATCGGCACCAGTATCGACTGACGTTCATGGTCAGCGGGGTGCAGCGTGATCGGGAACGTGATCGGGAAGAGGATTCCTCGGGCTTTGAGGGCTCGATGGGGGAGCGCGCCTTCGGGTTTCTGGTGAGAGCGGTCGAGCGGTGTCGTGAGGCAGGGGTGCTGCGGGAGATCGACGTCGCCGTCGCGAGCCAGGTGGTCTGGGCGGCGATTCACGGGCTGACCTCGTTGTTGATCACCGTCAGCGAAGAGGACTTCCCGTGGGGCGAGACGAAGTCGCTCATCGAGGAGACGATCGAGACGGTGACGCGCGGATTGATGAGATAGAGGAGGGGACGGGATGGCCTCGCTGGCGTGGCGAAATCTGTTTCACGCTCGGGTTCGACTGGTGGTGACGCTGGTCGGCATCGTCTTCTCGGTCGTCCTGACCTCGGTCCAGTTTGGGCTCTTCCTCGGGTTCGTCAGCGCCACGTCGGATCTGATCGACCGATCCGGCGCCGACCTCTGGGTGGGCTCGAAGGGGGTCGTCAACCTGGAGAACGGGATCCCTTTCAGTGATCGCAAATACTTTCAGGCCCTGGGGATCGCGGGGGTGGCCGATGCCCGTCGCCAAACGGTCAGCTTCTCGACCTGGAAGAAGCCGGATGGAGCGGATGAGTCGATCCTGCTCTTTGGCACCGAGGTCGAGGGAGGCATGGGCGGGCCCTGGAACCTGGTCGCGGGGCGGATCGAGGATCTCCACCAGCCGGACGCGGTGGTCATCGACGAACTTTACCAGGCGAAGTTGGGGGTGACCGGACTGGGGCAGGTCTTCGAGATCCAGGGACGCCGCGCACGCGTCGTCGGCCTCACCCGCGGGATCCGGACCTTCACCACCTCCCCGGCCGTCTTCACCACGCTCGATCGCGCGCGGCAGTACACCGGCCTGCCGGACGACCGGACTGTCTTTCTGCTGGTCCGGCTGGCGAGCGGGGCCAGACCCGAGGTGGTCAAGCAGGCGATCAAAGATCAGTTGACGCACGTCGAGGTCTGGACGAGGGCTGAGTTCGCCCAAAAACAGGCCTTCTACTGGATGTTCGAGACGGGAGCGGGCGTCTCGGTCCTGATCGCTGCGCTGCTCGGATTGGTGGTCGGAGTGGTCGTCGTCGCCCAGACGATCTATGCCTCGACGATGGACCACCTGCGCGAGTTTGGGACATTGAAGGCGATGGGCGCCTCCAACGGCTATCTCTACGGGGTCATCCTGCGGCAGGCGGTCATCAGCGCGGGCATCGGCTATACGCTTGGCATCAGCATCAGTCTCGCCGTCGCCACGGCCAGCCAGCAGACGACGACAGCGATCCTGCTGCCGGGTTGGATTCTGGGAGCCTTGTTCGTCCTGACGTTGGCGATGTGTATCCTGGCCTCGGTGGTTTCGATCAACAAGGTGACTCGACTCGATCCGGCGATGATCTTCAAGGGGTGAGAGGGCGCATGGCACTGGCGGTTGAGATGCGTGGAGTGAGCAAGAGCTATGGCGTCGGCGACGCCGAGGTCCGGGCCCTCGTCGGCGTCGATCTGATGGTCCACCACGGCGAGGTGCTCTTTCTGATGGGACCGTCGGGGAGCGGCAAGACGACCCTCCTCTCGATCATGGGCTGCATTCTGCGCCCGTCGGGCGGATCGGTGCGCATTGCCGGAGAAGAGGTGGCGCGGCTGAGCGAGCGCGAGATGCCGCGCATCCGCCTCGAGCGGATCGGGTTCATCTTCCAGGGGTTCAATCTCTTTCCGGCGCTGACGGTGCAGGAGAACATCGAGCTGGCCCTCGACCTGAAGGGGATACGGGGGCGCGAGGCGCGGCGGCGCTCCGGGGATCTCCTGGCCCGGGTTGGGCTGAGCGACAAGGCGACACAGTGGCCGGCCAATCTCAGTGGCGGCCAGAAGCAGCGGGTAGCGATCGCGCGGGCGCTGGCCGGAGAGCCCGGCATCATCCTCGCCGACGAGCCGACAGCCTCGCTCGACGGAACCACCGGCCGGGCGATCCTCGATCTGCTCCGGGAGCTGGCCCACGAACAGGGGCGGGCGATCGTCATCGTCACCCACGACAGCCGTGCCCTCGCCTATGCCGACCGGATGGTGACGATCGAGGATGGTCGAATTTTACGAGAGGAGCGTCAGGGATGAGAAAGCTGATGATCGGGGGCGCCGGACTGGTTCTGCTGGGAGCCCTCGCCTGGGTTGTCGCGAGCCGGGCAACGAAGACCGAGGCTGAGCCGCCGACCGGGGCGCGCCCGGCGGCTCCGGCGCGGCGCATCGTCTCCGCCTCTGGACGAATCGAGCCGATCTCGGAGGAGATCGCGCTCGCCGCGGAGATTCCCGGCCGCCTCGTCGAGCTGCTCGTCGAGGAAGGGGCCACGGTGCGGCGCGGGCAGCCCCTCGCCCGGCTCGACCCGCGGGACTATCGCGCTCAGGTCGATTCCGCTGAGGCGCTGCTTCGTCAGAAAGAGGCCGAACTGCAACGACTCCAGAACGGGTCGCGCGAGCAGGAGCGGCGCGAGGCGCGCGCCCTGGCCCGCGAGGCCGAGGCCATTATGCAGAATATGCGGACCGAGCGGGACCGCCGCGCCGGACTCTTTCGCAGCGGCGATATTGCCCGTGAGGAGGTCGAACGCGCCGAACGCCAGCTCGATGTCGCCCAGGCCCGCTTCGACGCCGCGACCGAACGCCAGCTGCTGATCGAGGCCGCACCGCGCCACGAGGACCTTGCCCGGGCCCAGGCGGAACTCGCTCTCGCCGAGGCCAGGGCCGCCTCCACTCGTCTCCTGCTCGACAAGACCGTCCTCCACGCCCCGATCGACGGCGTTATTCTTCGGCGCCACCTCCGTGTCGGCGAGGTCGTCTCCGCCAGCCAGACGGGCGCCCTCCAACCGATCTACACGCTCGCCGACCTCTCGCGGCTGCGCGTGCGGGCGGAGATCGATGAACTCGACGTCGGCCGTGTCGACCTCGACGATCCCGCTTATGTCACCATCGACGCCTATGGGGAGCGGCGCTTCCCTGGTCGGGTCGTCCGCCTCGGTCAGCTCCTCGGTCGCAAGACCCTCCGCTCCGACAACCCCGCCGAGAAGACCGACACCAAGATCCTCGAGGTCCTGATCGATCTCGACCCCGTCGACGATCTCTCTGTCCGCCTGCTGGTCGGCCTGCGCGTCCAGGTCTTTCTCCCGGAGAGTTCCGCTCCGTGAGCCGCCGCCGGGATCACTTCTTCTTCTCTCCCAGAAAGATCCCAAATTCGAAGACGATCCCGGACTTTCCATTCGAGGCATGGTTCGGGATCTTGTACCCAAGGACGACAACGGTCCGCGGCGTTGGATGGTAGGCCACCCCGGGCGTCAGGAATCCGAAGTCGTGTCTCCCGGAGAACCACTCGGTCGTCACCATCCATTTCTTCCCAAACTTGTGCTCGATGGCGCCGATGAAATGGACGGTATCGCGCTTGAACAGCTCGTCCGTGCCCCCGCTGATCCCGGCGGTAATCCGGGTTCCGCTCCCCGGCAAGCGGAAGCTCCCATGGCTGTAGGTGAAATTGCCGACTCCCCGCCCAGTCGTCGAGAAGATCGTCATCTTCCCGACGGTCATCCGAATCTCCCGCTCCGCATGCGTCTGTTCGAAGAGCGGGATTCCTGACTTGAATCCGACCCCGATCGCCGCGTTGGGCGCGTGCGGCCAACCGTGATTGTAGGTCGTGACCGCCAGCTCTGTGTTTCTCCCCACTCCCACCGCCAGGAAGTTCGTTCCCAGCCAGAAGCGCCCCGGCTCGCGAAACCGTGTCTGCATTTCATGCATCAAGAAGACTTGTCCCCGTGGCGTGATGTCCGCCGACGGCATATTGACGATCGCCTGCTGCCCCAAAACCTCTCTGTATCCTGTCACCACCAGCAGACTGGTTATGAAAAGTACCCGCGTATAAATACTGAACAATCTTCCTCCTCCCTTTCTTCTCTTGGCCAGTCGATCTTGTCGCCTGGTCCCAGTTGATCTTTTTAAAGGTTGGAGGCAGTGCAACCGGCGTGCCTCACCGTCAAGGTGCTGCTTGTCCCTTTTTTCACAGAAAAATTGTGCGGAAGGAGGCTGGGGAGCCCCCTTCCCGGTCTCGATCAGGGCCGCCGGGGGCCGGAGGAATCTGGGCAAAATGGCGCAATTTGTGGCGAAATGGATCACCCCGGTTTTTGAGGGGGGAAGTGAGGCTCACGCAAAGACGCCAGGACGCAAAGAGGGGAAGTGAGAAGTGAGAAGTGAGAAGGGGCATCCTGGGTGCGCGGGCCTCCGGCCCGAATGATCCTTGGAGTTGACTGAGAGGACAGGCTTACGCGAAGAGGAGAAGATAGA
>JBEIJP010000268.1:0-4880 GCA_040380245.1 Acidobacteriota bacterium
GCCAAGAACGCGCTTCAGCTTGAGGACGTACTCGATGACGTCGAGAAAGTCCTGTGGGGAGAGGAGCGGATCGTCAAGGCGGTCCCGCTCCGGCCGACCCATCTTGATGTTGAACTTGAGCCGTCCCACCCGCGAGAAGTCGAACTTCCGCGGATCGAAGAACATCGAGTGGAAGAGCGCCGTCGAGGTGTCGAGCGTGGGAGGATCCCCGGGCCGCATCTTGCGGTAGATCTCGATGAGCGCCTCCTGGGTGGTCTTGATCGCGTCTTTGCGAACTGTCTGGCTCATCACCGTGCCGGCCTCGTCCTTCTCCGGAAAGAAGATGTCGACCTGCTCGATGCCCGCTTCCGCGATCCGCGCGATCGCCTCCGGGGTCAGTTCGGTGTTGCTCTCGGCCACCACCTCGCCATCGGTGGTGTTGACCAGGTCGCTCAGCGAGTAGGCCCCGAGCAGGTCCCCGATCTGCACCGGAATTTCCACCACGCCACTCTGGGTGAGCTGCTCATAGGCGCTCTGGGTAATCTTCTTCCCGCTCTTGACGACCACTTCCTTCTTGGCATTGGCGATGTCGGAGGAGGCACGCATCCCGATCACCGTCGGACTGAGGCGCCAGAAGATCTGGTTGTTCTCGATCCGTAGCCGATCGATCGCGTAGAAGTTGCGGAGGATCTCCTCGTCGCTCTTCATCCCGAGGGCGCGCAGGAAGATCGTCGCCAGAAATTTTCGCTTGCGGTCGATCCGCACGTAGAGCAGATTCTTGGAATCGTACTCGAACTCGACCCAGGAGCCACGGTAGGGGATCAACTTGGCGAGGAAGTAGGTGTTGTTCTGTGCCTTCTCGAAGAAGACTCCGGGCGAGCGGTGCAGCTGGGAAACGATCACCCGCTCCGTCCCGTTGATGATGAAGGTCCCGTTCTCCGTCATCAAGGGCAGGTCCCCAAAGTAGACCTCCTCCTCCTTGATGTCCCGGATCGATTTCTGATCGGTCTCTTCGTCCTTGTCCCAGACGGTCAGGCGGATCTTGACGTGCAGCGGCACCGAGTAGGTCATGCCGCGTTCCTGACATTCCTGCACATCGTATTTGTGCTTGAGGCCGACGGGCTCCCCGCAGTTGTCGCAGGTGTTGACCACGTTCCGGTTGTACGTCCCGCACTCGCGGCAGACGACATCGTCCGAGGAGAGGGGATTGACCTTGATGACCGACGAACAGCTCCGACAGTTGGACCGGAGGTGGTGCAGCCCTTGCAACTGACCGCACTTGCACTGCCAGTTTCCAATGCGGTACTCGACAAACTCCAGCGAGGAGGTGTTGCGGAAATCCGTGATCGGAAAGGTGGACCGAAAGACGGCTTCCAGCCCGGTGTTGTCGCGCTCCGGCGGAAGCAGGTCCATCTGCAGAAACCGTTCGTAGCTCTCCCGCTGCACCTCGATCAGGTTGGGGATCCGGACCGATGTCTGAATCTGGGAGAAGTCGTAACGGGAACGCGGAGTGAGAATGTCTGGGGTGCTTGCGATCGTGGAATTCATTTCAATTGCCATTGCGAATCACGCCCTCTGGTACGATGCGGTCTGTCTGGTCAAGGATCGGTCGAGGTTCTCAGGGTGTCCAGGACGGGATGCCCGGGGTCCCTGCCCACGGAACTCCCGGATTCGGGTCTCCCCAGCCCGTCTTGAGCGGCTGTTCGCGGCAGTCGATCGATCGATCGGATCGCCGCGGCGGGCGGGGATGCAGGTCGGTTGTGCTGATTGGCGCCAAATCTGAATCACTGCCAGTATAGGAAGCCATCCCGGTTCTGTACAGCCACGCCCAAGGATGCCCCCTAAGGACGAACGAAGGGAGAGACACCAATAACTTCCGCCTGAAGGAAATCTGCCCGCTCCCTCCGCGGAAGTCACTCGTTCATCTTATGCCAAAACCCTGGTGATCAAAACCCCGGTATTCAAAAATACGGTATCACAAATAAGAAAGGGACCCCGACCACACCCGCCGACGTATTCGACGTGGAATGGTCGGGGGAGACCGTGGGTCCCGATACGGGACAGGATCGTTACTTCAACTCGACCGACGCACCCGCGTCGGCCAGCTGCTTCTTCATCTTCTCGGCGTCGTCCTTGGACGCGCCCTCCTTGACGGTCTTGGGCGCGCCATCGACCAGGTCCTTGGCCTCCTTGAGACCGAGGCCGGTCAGCTCGCGCACGACCTTGATGACATTGATCTTGTTGGCGCCAGCCGCCGTCAGGACGACGTCAAAGGCGTCCTTCTCCTCGGCCGCAGGAGCTGCTGCGGCCGCCGCCGCAACGACCACGGGAGCCGCGGCTGCGGCTGCCGATACGCCAAAGGTCTCTTCCAACGCCTTGACCAGTTCCGACGCTTCGAGGAGCGTCAACGTCTTGATCTGTTCTACGATTGCCTGGATATCCGCCATGATCTGCTTCTCTCCTCAACGAAAGACGAAAAGGGAATTCGGGGCCCAGGGCGGGGACGATCGCGATCAGGGGGACCGGTCGCGAGCCAAACCGACGCTCGCAATCGGCCAGAGAACCCTGGCGACAGCCGCTCCAGAGCGGCCCGAACAGTTTCTACTGCCGTGGGACTTCCATCGGACCGACCGATTGAGCCCCTCCTCGACCATCGGATGGAGACAGTTGGCGGGCATCACTCCGACTTCCGTTCCGTAGATGGTCACCGCGCACTGACAGGTGCAACGCGGCGGACAAAACAAACTCGACAAACTCTTTGGTTCCATCTTCCCACCCACACTCCATTTCTTGGAGAGGGAAGGGGGGACGGATCTGGGGGCCAGGCTTAGGCGCCGGCCTCTTTCTGCATGGCGATCTCGCCGACGACAACCGCGAGGTTGCGGGCCACTCCATTGAGGGCGACCGCCATCCGCTGCGCGGGCGCGTTGAGCAGGAACATCAACTGACTGATGAGCTCGTCCTTCGAGGGCATCTTGGAGAGGGCCTCGATGTCGCTCACCGCGATGGCGCGACCTTCGACCACTCCGCCCTTGAAGGTCACCTGGGCATTCTCCTTGGCGAAGGCCGTCAGGACCTTGGCCAGTCCGACCGGGTCGTTCTCGCTGAAGGCGACCCCGGTCATCCCGGTGAAGTGGTCTTTGAGCGGTTCGAGGGAGGTTCCCTCGACGGCGCGGCGACCGAGCGTATTCTTGACGACCCGGTACTGCAGCTGTGCCTCGCGCAGCGCTTTGCGCAACTGCCAGTCCTTTTCGACCGTCAGTCCCTCAAAGCTGATCATGAGCGCGTTGTTGGAGTGTTGAAACGCCTGTTTCAACGCCTCGATATTCTGGTCTTTCTGATCTCTTGTCTTCATACGTTCCGTCCGTTGCGTCGCCTTCCTGGGAGGGGGGGAAGATCCACGAGGCCACTCCATCCTGACGAAGGACCGAGTGGCGTGGCGGTTAGATTCCGACCGAGGCTGGGTCGATCAGGATTCCCGGACCCATGGTGGTAGCCAGGTTGATCTTCTTGACATATTTGCCCTTGGCGGTCGCCGGCTTGGCCCGGACGACGGCGTCGATGAGGGCGCGCGCGTTCTCGGTCACCTTCTCGGCGGAGAAAGAGACCTTGCCGACCGGGACGTGGATCACGCCGGTCTTGTCGACGCGGTACTCGACTTTACCCGCTTTGGTTTCGCGCACGGCGTTGGCGACGTCGACCGTGACGGTACCCGTCTTGGGGTTGGGCATGAGACCACGCGGACCAAGGACCTTGCCGAGCGTTCCGACAGAGCGCATCGTGTCCGGTGTCGCGATCAGAGCGTCGAAGTTGAGGTAGCCGCCTTTGATCTTATCGACGAGGTCATCGCCACCAACCTCGTCGGCGCCGGCCTCCTGCGCTTCGCGCTGCTTCTCCGGCGAACCGGCGATGACCGCGACGCGCTTGGTCTTGCCCAGTCCGTGAGGCAGGACGATCGTTCCGCGTACCAACTGGTCGGCTTTGCGGGGGTCGACCCCGAGGACCATGGTCACCTCGACGGTCTCGTCGAATTTGGCGAAGGCGATCTTCTTGGCGAGGGAGACAGCGTCGGTGAGAGGGTACAGTTTGCTCAGGTCGATCTGAGCCACGGCAGTTTTATACAGCTTTCCAGCCATTTCTATCCTTTCAGGTAGTAGCGTGCCAGCGAGAAGCCAGGCACTCCCTTGGTCGAGACGTACGGCGCGGGAGACAGGCCCGTCGGATTAGATAATCTCCAACCCGAGACTCTTGGCCGTCCCTTCGACGGTACGAATCGCCGCTTCGACGTTCGAGGTGTTGAGGTCGGGCATCTTCAGCCGCGCGATCTCTTCGATCTGGGCCCGGCTGATCTTTCCAATCTTCTCCGTGTTTGGCTTACCAGAACCCTTCTCGATCTTGGCCGCCTTCTTGAGCAGGTCTGCCGCTGGCGGGGTCTTGGTGATGAAGGTGAAGGACCGGTCGGCATAGACGGTGATCACCACGGGAATTTTGATATCGCCCATGTTGGCCGTCTTGGCGTTGAACTGCTTGCAGAACTCCATGATGTTCACGCCTTGCGGACCGAGCGCCGTACCAATGGGCGGCGCCGGATTGGCTTTGCCGGCGGAGACCTGGAGTTTGATGTAACTCGTAATTTTCTTTGCCATAACGTCAATTCATCGATGTCCGGGATGTCATCCCGGACGGTGACCGAAATAGAGTAGAGAAGAAGGCCGTCAGGACTGTCCAGGCGGAGCTGGTCCTAGTCGGCTTCATCCCTCTTCGGCGAAGGAGACCTTCTCGACTTCCAGAAACCCCAGCTCGACCGGCGTGGCACGACCAAAGATCGTCACGTTGACCTTGAGCATATTCTTGTCTGGATTGATCTCCTCGACGGTCCCCATAAAACTGGTGAAGGGACC
>JBEIJP010000269.1:0-4866 GCA_040380245.1 Acidobacteriota bacterium
AAGGCCTGGACTGACTATAACGACGCAAACTATGATATCGCGCTAATTACTCTTGACAGGTCGATTGGCGACAGCACGGGCTGGTTTGGATATAGTTCGCGATTCCCGTTTCCCAGTAAGGTTACCAACTGCTCTGGCAACACATGTCAGTATAACTATACAGTCGATTTTTTTAGACTTAGCGGCTACAGTACGGTTGTCCTGTCAACACAATCGGGTCTTTACCAAACCTTGGTGTCCGACTACGGCCGGAGTAGCAATCGGATAAGCATTGGCGACGCCCATATCAATCCGTGGGATTACCGCGGTGGGCCGCTCTGGTTGAGTGATCATCGTGTCTATGCGGTCTACAGCGATAGCGGGAGGGCGGTCGCAATCACGCCGACGATCTTTAATAATATCCAGAGTTGGATTAGTAGTGGGAGGTAAAATGTTGCCCCTGTCGGCTCCAACAGTCAGCCGACAGGGGCTTTTGGCAAGTGTGTTGTCAGTTACTGGGACGAGATCAGGTGCCTTTTTAAAAGAAGTTGTACGAAGCAGTTGAGTAATGCTGTTCAGTTTCTGGTCTGCCCTGCCAGTGAGAATCTTATTGCCGGTGGGCAGGCAGGGGGGGCAGGTACGAGGGAGGAAAAGATCTATGGAGTCGTCTTCGGGAGGTGTCAGATGGCAGAGTTAATCGACAGGATCACGGTCAATCCTGAACAATGTGGAGGGCGGCCTTGTATCAGAGGGTTGAGAATTCGAGTCGTTGATGTGCTCGACCTGCTTGCTGCCGGGCTGACTGTGGACGAGGTGCTCGCCGAATTGCCCGATCTCGAGAGGGACGATATTCTGGCGTCACTTCAGTATGCCGCTCGTCAGCTCGATCATCCACGACTAGCGGCGTGATTCCTTGACATGGTTATCTGGATCGATGCCCATCTGAATCCTGCTATCGCGCAGGGGTGTCCGCGAGGAAGAGCAGGCATTCGATCTGCTCTCGAATCTACCGACTGATCTTCCATTTGCGCTATCCCCCGTCCCGTCAATCTCCTTACCTGCGGAGAGGTCTCTCCTCCAGCTCCCGACTTTCTCAAAACCGCCAATCGAGCCCAATCAACGGGAAGAGGCCGAGCTGATCGTCGAAGCGCGAGCGATTGTTGCGGCGATCCCACGAGATCCGGGCGAAGTTCTGCCGGTTGAGCACATTCTGGATTCCGATGAAGAGGAGAACGTTCTGCTCCCGGAAGCGGAAGGTGTAATCGGCGCGCAGGTCGAGGCGCTGGTAGGCCATGGCCCGCTCGGCGTTGACGCGGGTCAGATCGAAGATGCCGCGTCGCTGGGCGACCGAGGCTGCTTCATTGAAGGGCGTGAAGGGGCGCCCGGTGAGGTGGACCCAGCGGGTCGAGAACTCCCACTTGGGGCTGAGGCGATAGCCGCCGACGAGGTTGAAGACAAACGGATAGTCGTATGTCCCCGGCCGCAGCACTCCATCGAGACCGGCGACCCGGGTCCGGGAGAAGGCCAGGTTGGTCTGCCCGAACCAGCGGCCGGAGAACTTCTTTTCGGCGAAGATCTCGATTCCCTGGGCCCGTCCGCGCCCCGCGCTGGTCAGCGGGAAGAGGATCTCCCGCGTCGAGAAGGTGTCGCCGACGCTGGCCAGCGAGAGCGAGGGAAACTGGGTCGCGACCGGATAGTCGCGGTAGTCCTTGCGATAGGCCTCGACGGTCATCCGGAAGCTGTCGCTCGCGACGTAGGAGAGTCCCGTAACGTAGTGGTCCGCGCGGAAGGGGATCAGCCCCCGGTTCTCGGGAAAGGCGGAGACGAAGAGGAAGAAGGGCTGCTGGTAGTAGATTCCGTAGCTGCCGCGCCAGGAGAGCTTGTCGGTCAAGCGGTAGCTCATCCCGAGTCGCGGGCTGAACCTCCCCCGTTGCAGCAGCGCGTAGTGGTCATAGCGCCCTCCCCAGGTCAGGTTGAGACGGCGGGTGAGGTCCTGGGTCGTCTGGAGGTAGGTGCCGGTCTGGGTGGTCGTGTAGCTCTGTCGCAGCGCGATCGGGTTGACGCCCGGCCGCAGGGAGTAGGGGTTGTCATTCCCGAAGGGCGTGGCCGTGTTGTAGTTGATGCGGAAGAGCTTGAAGCTTCCCCCGGCTTGCAGTTTGTTGATGCGGGGAAGGTAGAGCGTCAGGTCGTATTTGATGGTGCTCTCGCCCTCGCGGGAGTCGTCGCGGTAGACGAGCTGGCCGTTGGCGATCTGGTCCTCGATCGAGAGTCCCGGCGGGGGGAGGCCGCCGCGGACGAGATCCCGGACGCGGGCGCTGACGCCCGCCTCGGAGTGGGTCACCCCGAGCAGGCCGACGCCGCGGTCGCCAAAGATCCGTTGCCAGTTGAAGCCGTTGGCCGTCCGCCAGCCGTTGTAGCGAATGTCGAGGGTGCTCAGCTCCTCCTCTGGCGCGATCCCCTCGGCAGCTCCGAGCCGAATGCGGTCGTCTCCGCTGACGCTGACGGCCCAGATCCGGTCCCGGGGCGTCAGGTCGTAGACGGCCTTGCCGTTGTAGGAGTAGTTGACCGGCGTCCCGCCGATCCCGATGTCGTTGGTGAAGAAGTCGAGGAAGCTGCGCCGAACCGACGCGACCCAAGAACCTCGGCCCGCCTTGATCGGCCCTTCGAGGACGGCTCCCGCGCCGGCAAACCCCAGCGTCGCCTGCCCCTGCAGCCGCTGCCGACTGCCTTCCCGCTGGGTGATCTGCAGCACGCTCGAGGTCCGGTTGATGAAGGGTGCCGGATAGCCGCCCGTCAGGAAGGTCACGTCCTGCAGGAGCGCCGGGTCGAGCATGCTCACCGTGCCGCCCGCCGAGGCGAAATTGGCGAAACTGTTGATGTTGGGGATCTCAATGTTGTCGACGATGAAGAGGTTCTCGAGCGGGCTCCCGCCGCGGACGATGATGTCGTTGCGGAAGTCGTTCGACCCGATGACGACCCCGGGCAGCGTCTGGACGTAGCGTGAAATATCCTGGAGCGCTCCCGCCGCCTTGAGCACCTCGTTCGGCTGAATGAGGTAGCCGGAACTCTTGACCTCCTCGGGGACGACGAAGGCCGGCGCGGTGATGGTCACCGACTGTTCGATCTTCTCGACTTGCGGCAGGGTGACCGCGACGCGTCCATCGAGCCCCGCCCGGACCTCGACCTCGTCGCTCTGCAGAACGGGCTGCCCGGGCAGGGAGATCTCCAGGCGGTAGACCCCGGCACGCAGCTCGCCAAGGCGGAAGGCTCCCGCCGCGTCCGTGAGCGTGCAGCGGGTGGTCCCGGCGAGGCAGATCTTGACCCCCGCGACCGGCTCGGCCTGGGCCCCCCGCACCTCCCCGACGATCGCTCCGACACCCGTCGTGTCTTGCGCCCAGCCGTTCCCCCCCATCAGCCCCCAGACGAGGAGGCAGAGGCAGAACGATCTCCGGAAAGATCTCCTCTTGACTGTCCAGCCTGCTTTGTTATCGATCCGCATTTCGTAACTCTTCCTTCCTGCCGTTTTCGGCCCTGCTCTCGAGAGGTTCTTTCCGCCGTCGCGATCGCGGGCCCCTCCTGCCAAATGAAAGACGTGAAACTAGCAGTGAAGTTTGGCGGTTTTGCCACGAATCTGTGAGGAAAGCACGCCCCCGGGTTCAAGGGGGAGAATAGATCACAAATGAAGGGCTGGTAGCTCGCGTTGCTGGCCCCGCCCAGGTCGAGCAGTTGGGAAACCTCTAGGAGATCCTGCTCCGACATTGTCCGTCGCGCAGCGCGACCGTCTTCCGGACCATGCGTGAAATCGACTCTTCCTGCGTCAGCTCGGCGATCTGCTCGAGGTCTACCCAGCGCAGCTCTTTCGACTCCCAGGTGGCGGCGAGCGGTTCGGTGGGATCGGCGATGAAGAGGTACCGGATGTCGTAGTGGAGATGGCGCACCTCTGCCTTGCGGCCCGGGATGACGTGGACGTCGAGGTCGAAGATCGACGCCGCCGGGGAGGTCACCGACGAGAGCCCCGACTCCTCTTTCGCCTCGCGCAGGGCGGCCGCCAGCATATCGGGGTCCTCCTCGACGTGGCCCCCCGGCTGCACCCACATCTCCAGCCGCCGATGATGGGTCAGCAGGGTCCGGCGGAGGTCCGGGTCGACCACCCACGCCGACCCGGTCAGATGGCCTCGCCGCAGCGAGCGGCTGGCGCAGTTTTCATGTCGATGCACGAAACGCAGGATGCGCTCCCGCAACCGCGCCTCTCGCGGATCGAGGGCCATCTGGTAGTCGTGCAGGTCTCGAATCAACTGTTCCCGGTTCATCGTCACCCTCCGCTTTCTCGAAGGAGGAGTATATCCGCAGAGGGCGCAGATTACCGCAGGTGAATGGAAGGGATTTTGCAAAGTCAGGCACAGGTGCCCTGAATTACCTGACATAACTTCACAATGTTGGCGCTGGAGTGGCTGTGATCAGGAGAACCGGATCGGCTCCTGGTGTCCCAACGGGACACCGCATACCCGCCCAGGGCAACGCCCTGGGTACCGTCGACAGCATCCCCCGGCGTTCTGAAGGAACGCCGCATATCCATAACTGGAGGACGTGCGCCCCACCACAGCCGATGCGGCGTTCCTCCAGAACGCCTGCGTGGTCCTCGCGTCTACCCAAGGTTTCACCCTGAGCTGGTCTGCGCCGCTCCGGTGGGGCGGGGCCGCCAAGAGCCGCCGACACGAATCGATCGTCGTGCGTTGTCGAGGTGGGTTGCCGGGGGGCCCCCCCTGGGTGCGGGGGGCGCCCGGCCCCCCAACAGGGGGGCGGTGTTAAGCCCCGGGCCCCGGGGGGGGGCCCCCCCGGGTGGGGGGTTGAGCCCCCCCCACCCCGGCGTACCCCCCGGGGCCAATG
>JBEIJP010000270.1:0-4860 GCA_040380245.1 Acidobacteriota bacterium
GGCAAGACGATCCCGGTCATTCCCCACATCACCAACGAGATCAAGGACGCGGTGCGCAATGTCGCCGAAGGGGTCGACGTGGTGATCGTCGAGATCGGGGGAACCGTCGGCGACATCGAGTCGCTGCCCTTCCTGGAGGCCATTCGGCAGATGAGCAACGAGGTCGGTCGCCACAACGCGATCTTCCTCCATCTGACCCTGGTGCCCTATCTCGCCGTCTCCGGGGAGCTCAAGACCAAGCCGACGCAGCATTCGGTCAAGGAGCTGCAGTCGATCGGGATCCAGCCGGACGTGCTGCTCTGCCGTTGTGACCGGGAGATTTCCGCGGAGATCAAGGCCAAGATTGCCCTCTTCTGCAACCTCTCGCAGGAGGCGGTGATCACCGCGCTCGACGTGCAGTCGGTCTACCAGGTACCCCTGAGCTTCAACCGCGAGGGGCTCGACCAGCTGATCGTCGAGCTGCTGCGCCTGCCGCTCGGCGAGACGGACCTGCGCCAGTGGACCAACCTGCTGCAACGGATGCAGAACCAGCGGGAGTCGGTGACGATCGGGATCGTCGGCAAGTATGTCGGGCTGGAAGACTCCTACAAGAGCCTCAGCGAGGCCCTGGTCCACGGCGGGGTCGCCAACAACGTCCGCGTCAACCTCCGCTGGATCGAGAGCGAAGGGCTCATGACCGGCGACCGTTGGGAGGAGCAGCTGCGCGATGTCGACGCCATCCTCGTCCCGGGAGGATTCGGGAAGCGTGGGATTCCCGGCATGGTCCGGGCGATCGGATTTGCCCGCCGCGAGAAGAAGCCGTTCTTCGGCATCTGTCTGGGGATGCAGTGCGCGACGATCGAGTTTGCGCGCAACGTCTGCGGCATCGATCAGGCCGACTCGACCGAGTTTGCGCCGGAGACGAGTGAGCCGGTGATCTTCAAGCTGCGCGACCTGCTCGGGGTCGAGAACCTCGGCGGCACGATGCGGCTCGGCGCCTACCCGTGCGACCTCCGGCCCGAATCGCTCGCTGCGCGCGTCTATGGAGCGGCGACCATCTCGGAACGCCACCGTCACCGCTTCGAGTTCAATCCCGCCTACCGCGACCGCCTCGCCGAGAACGGCATGATCTTCTCCGGGCAGTCCCCGGACGGAAAGTTTGTCGAGATCATCGAGCTGAGCCAGCATCCGTGGTTCCTCGCCTGCCAGTTTCACCCGGAGTTGAAGTCGAAACCGCTGGCTCCCCATCCCCTCTTCACCAGCTTCATCCAGGCGGCCCACCTGCACCGCTTGCAGGACGAGGCAGGGGAGGAGAAGCCCATCCCCGGTTGATCGATCCATTCCACGCCGCCGCGGCTGGACCGCTCCTTCAGGGGGCAGCAGATCCGGTGCCCCGTCTTTGCACTGGTCAAGGGAGCAGGTACAATGGGCGACATCGTGCAGTAAGGGCCGGGGAACAGAACTGGAAGGGAACGCAATGATCCACAAGATCAAACTGATCAAAACGACCAGGAAGATGATGCTCGTGCTGGGGCTGCTCGGAGTCTCTTCGGCAGCGGCGCTGGCACAAGAGTTTGAAATTCGAAGCTATGAGATCAACGCGCAGGTCAAACCGGAGGTCCAGCAGCTGGAGGTCAAAGCGGTGCTCGGCCTCGCCAATCT
Organism: Acidobacteriota bacterium; assembly: GCA_040380245.1. Classification (GTDB taxonomy): domain Bacteria; phylum Acidobacteriota; class Blastocatellia; order RBC074; family RBC074; genus CAIOZW01. Next base: position 1,642 of record JBEIJP010000270.1, read on the forward strand.
CTCGGGTCCTGACCTCGCCGACAAGATCCTGCTGGCGAGCGCGAACAAGCCCCGCTTCGGCTTCTTCCTGCACGCCAAGGCGCAAGTCTCCGAGATGAAGGTCAACGGCAGCACGGTAGAGTCGCGTTCGTCGGAGGATGTGCGCAACAACCTGCTGCGGGTCTCGACCGAGATGACGAGCGGCCTCGCCTCGACGCGGGACGTCGTGGTCGAATTGAGCTACACCATTCCGACGCTCGACCGCAGCTCCTCGCTCCACGTCTCGCGGACGGAGAGCTTCGTCCTGCCGCAGAGCTTCTGGGTTCCCGTCTACCATACCCCCTACGCCGAACACGGAGCGGACACGGCCCCGATGAAGATTACCGTCACCGGACCGGCCGGGCTGACCGTCGTCTCCTCCGGCATCCGCAAGGGAGAGAACAGCTTCGAGTTGACGCAGGCGGGGCACCCCTTCTTCCTGATGGGAGAGTACGAGTTGGTGACGGCGGGCGGCTCCGCCACTCCGGTGGAAGTCTACTACCCGCGGGGCTCCGGCGAGCGCGGGAAGGCGCAAGCCGAGCAGCTGGCGGCCGAGGCGGTCCGCATCCAGCAGTTCTACGTCGACTATTTTGGAGTCGCCATGCTCTCGCCCTTTCGCGTGGTCAAGACGCAGGCGCGCCAGTTGAGCACCTCGACCTCCGACAGCTTCTCGCAGGGGCGGGAGATCGCCTTGACGACCGTCGGCGCGGTGACCGTCGACGACAACCTCTTCCGGCGGGATCGAATCGATCAGGGAACGATCGAGCTGCTCGCCAACGCCGCGGCGCGATCCTGGATCGATGGGCAGGTGCTCCTGCGTGGGCGTGGCACAGGGCTGCTGCGCGATGCCCTGCCCGCCTACCTCGTCGCCCAGTACCTCGGGGTGCGCTACGACTCTTCCCAGCGGACCGAGGCGCTGGAGCGCTTCCGGCGTGCGTACTCGACCATCGCGCGCAACGACGCGCCCCTCTTCATGCAGAGTCAGCTCGACCGCAACTACACGACCAGCATCTACAACAAAGGCGCGATGGTCTGGCGACTTCTCGAAGAGGTTCTCGGCCAGAAGAACTTCGCCTCGATCCTCCAGGCGTCTCTCTCGCGCAGCCGGGTCGATGCGCTCAGCTTCGGGGAGTGGCGCTCCCCGCTCTGCCTGCTGGCCCGTTGCGCCAGCTTCAAGCAGAACCTGCTGGCCGGCGCCACCGACCGGACACGGATCGAGGAGATCTTCAGCAACTGGATCGACTCGGTCGTCCTGCCCGACTTCGCGGTCGGACAACCCCAGGCGGCCGCCAATGGATGGGAGTCGACCGTCACCAATTTTGGCAGCGGAGACGTGACAATCGATGTCGTCGGGACGACCGAGTCGGGTGAACAGCTCCGTCGTACCGTGCTGGTCAAGGCGAGCGAATTTGGGACCGTCAACTTTGCCACCACCAGCCGGATCGTCTCGGTCGAGACCGATCCGGAGAAGCTCTATCTGCAGAGCGACTACACCAACGACCGGTCCCCGCGTCGCCAATCCGAGTCGGAGTACTTTGGACTGGCCAACCTCGCCTTCAGCCGCAACGAGTTCGAGACCGCCGAGACGCGGGCCCGCGAGGGATTAGCGCAAAATCCCCGTGCCGCGACGCTGCAGGCCCTGATGGGACGCATCCTCCTCGCCCGCAACAACCGCCCGGAGGCAGGGAAGGTGCTCCAGGCGGCGATTCAGGCCGAGCCGATGCCGATCCTCGCCTACGGGTGGGCGCACCAGGGGTTGGGTGAGCTGGCCCTGGCGGAGAACCGACCGCAGGAGGCGCTCGACCATTTCCGTCGCGCGGCGGCGGCCGACCTCGACGCGGCGGCGACGGTGGTGGCGCGGGACGGCGCGATCAAGGCCGCCCAGGCCCTCCAGGCTGTGCAGATCTCCGAGGATGTCCGCGGCTTCCTGCAGCGGTTCGACGCGGCGATTTTGCAGAGCACCGCGGCGGTGGTCAACACCTTTGTCGAGATCGGCAACCTGCGCCGCTTCGCCCAGTCGCTCGTCGTCCGCAAACCTTCTCTCTGGGTCACCGAGCCGCTCTGGGCCGAGAAATGGGACGCCAACCGAACCGCCATCGACGTCACCCTCAAGATTCGCATCGATGGGAAGGACTATGCCGGCCGGGCCGTCTATGTCATCAACCAGGCATCCGGCAGCCCGATCCTCAGTGAGGTTCCCGTCTTCGACGTCAAATAGGGCATCGCGAGGCGATCCCGGGAGGGTCAGATCGATATGGACGGACCGGGCGGCGCGACAATTCCGAGAAGTGTGCGTCAACGTCTGCTCTGGCTGATCTTCACCCTGACGGTCCTCACCTACCTCGACCGGCTGGCGATCTCGGCGGCGATGCCGACGATGGCGGCAGAGTTCGGCTTCACTCCATTGCAGAAGGGCTACATCTTCAGCGCTTTCTCGCTGGCCTACGCCGCCTTCGAGGTACCGGGCGGCTGGCTGGGGGATCGCTTCGGGGCCCGGATCGCACTGACCCGGATCGTGCTCTGGTGGTCGGCCTTCACCGGCTTGACTGCGGCTGCGGCAGGCTACCGCTCGCTCCTGCTGGTGCGCTTTCTCTTCGGAGCGGGCGAGGCTGGCGCCTTCCCCAACATCGCCCGGGCGATCTCCCGCTGGTTTGGGCCAGCGGAGCAGGGCCGGGCGCTCAGTGTCTCTTTTCTGGGCCTGGCGACAGGATCGGCACTGACCGCTCCGCTCGTCTTTACCCTCCTCGACCTGCAACCCTGGCGCTGGGTCTTCGTCGAGTTCGGGCTGCTCGGCGTCGTCTGGGCGATCGTCTGGTACCGCTGGTTCCGGGATCGCCCGGAAGACCACCCGGCGGTCCCGCGCCCCGCGCCTCCCACGGGAGGCGAGTTGCCGGCCAGTACCGCGCCCTCCTCCCTGTCGATTCCCTGGCGACGCCTCCTGACCAGTCGCGCGATGTGGAAGATCAACCTGATGTACATCGCCTATGGCTACGGGATCTTCTTCTACATCACCTGGCTGCCGACCTACCTCATTGAGGCGCGCGGCTTTTCGAGTGGCGCGGCCAAGTGGCGCGCTTCCCTGCCCTCGATCCTCAGACTGCCCGGCTATCTCGCCGGCGGGTGGTTGACGGACTGGCTGGCACGCCGCCCGGGCAGCCTCAGGATCGCCAGCTGCGGCCTGGGAATGACGGGCTATGGGAC
>JBEIJP010000271.1:0-4857 GCA_040380245.1 Acidobacteriota bacterium
CTCTTGCGCACGGATAGCGGGATGGGCCGCCCCCCAAGGGGACCGGACTACGAAATCGCACGCTCTCACATTACGCATTCAGCCGCGACGCCTCAAGAGCCGGACCAGTATTGCCGTTGCGCCCGAACGGACGAGAGCCAATTGTGGACGCGAAGCGAGGAGATCCGGCCGGCGGGTAGGCAAGGCCGGGGGAATCCTTTATGATTCGATTTCGGGATGATTCAATTTCGGGATGGCGATCCCGTGGGGGAAGATGGCCTTTCAAGACGCAGGGAAAATCCGTGCGATCACCTGGCAAGTCACGATCACCGTGGCGGGGATGGCTGTCGTCATCTGGCTGGTCTACGCCCTCCGGCTGATCCTGCTGCTCCTGGCCTTGACGGTACTCTTCGCCTACCTGCTTCGCCCCCTGGTGGATGGGGTCGAAGCGCCAGCCAGGCGATGGGGCGTCAAATGGCGCCTACCGCGTTCAGTGGCCATCCTGCTGGTCTACGCTGGTTTGGTCATCGGGATTGGAGCCGTCGTCGAGGAGGTGCTGCCGGTGGTGGCTGATCAGATCAGCAGCGTCGTCGATAACCTCCCGGGCTATGCGCGAGACCTGGACCGGGCCTTGAAGCAGCTGGCAACCCTGCCGGCGCGCTACCGATTTCCGCTGGCCCGGCGGGAATGGCTGACCGGGTTGATCAACGAACTCCCCCAGCAGTTCTTCACCTGGCTGCAGCTGCTGGCGACCCGCACCTTTCAGCTGAGTCTCTACCTGCCGTGGCTGGTCCTGATCCCGGTCATGGGGTACTTCCTGTTGCGGGATGGGAGGCGATTGCAGCAGGCCCTCATCGGATCTTTTCCAGAGGCCGATCGACGACGTCGGCTGGGGCTCTTTCTCGAAGACGTCAGCCAGACACTGGCCTCGTACGTACGGGCACAGGTGCTGGCCTCGCTGCTGGTGGGAACGGTCTCCGGGATCGGGTTCTGGCTTCTCGGGCTGCCCTACCCCCTTCTGCTGGGGATCCTCGCAGTCCTCTTCGAGTGGGTTCCGGTTCACGGACCCGCCCTGCTGCTCGGCGTGGCAGTAGTAGCGGCAGGCTTCAGCTCGTGGGAGCTGGCGGCGGTGGTCGCGGGGTTTCTGCTGCTCTTTCGGGTGATTCACGACTATCTGATCTACCCTCGGCTGGTCAGTGAGGGATTGAAGATGCACCCGTTGCTGGTCATCCTCGCGATCGTTTGTGGAGCGGAGCTGGGAGGGGCGATCGGGATCTTCCTGTCGATCCCGATCGCGGCCCTTCTGCTGGTAGGATGGGAGCATGGGCGCGACCTGCGCGCCGAGCCGATGGGAACCGCGGCAGGAGACGAGGAGACGCCATGACGTCGACAGGCGAGAGCGGGGAGATCTGGCCAACCGATCGGGAGTCGCTCGAGCAGGCGTGTGAGCTGAGCTTCTTCGTCGCCGGCGGTCCCGGAGGACAACATCGGAACCGGGTCGAGACCGGGGTTCGCCTGACCCATCGCCCGACGGGGCTGGTGGTCACGGCCACCGAACGACGATCCCAATCGGCCAACCGGGAGGTCGCTTTCGAGCGGCTGGCGCGCAAACTCGAGGCGCGCCAGCGGATCCGCAAACCCCGCCGGGCGACGCGTCCGACCGTCGCGTCAAAAGCGCGGCGTCGATTGGACAAGACCATCCAGGGGGAGCGCAAGAAGGGTCGCCGATCTCCGCCGCAGGACGACTGATCGGGGCAACGATGGAATGCCGGACCCGGTTTCCGGCCAAACCCCCGACTGGGCTATCATAGCGAGTGATGACGATGCTGCTGCTTGGAAAAACAGAGTCCGAACTGGTGGAGTGGATGAAGTCCCTGGGAGAGGCGCCCTACCGCGGGCGCCAGCTCTATCGCGCGATCTATGACCGTCGTGTCGTCGATCTTGGGTTGGTCACCGAGTTTGCCCGCCCGCTGCGGGAACGGCTCCAGCAGGAAGCGGCTATCTGCGAAACGACGATTGCGCGCTCGTTCCATGCCGCCGACGGCACCCGTCGCTACCTGCTGCGGCTCGGTGACGGGCGCGAGGCCGAGGCAGTCTTCATGCCGGAGGAGCGACGGGACACGATCTGTCTCAGTTGCCAGGTCGGTTGTGCCGTTGGCTGCACCTTCTGCATGACCGCCCAGCTCGGGATCCGGCGCAATATGACGGCCGGCGAGATCCTCTCCCAAGTGATTCTGGTGCTCAACGAAGTGTATGGAAGTGGCGAACCGCTGCCTCACGGCACCAACCTCGTCTTTATGGGCATGGGCGAGAGCTTTCTCAACTATGACGAGGTGATAAAGGCCATTCGCCTGCTGGCCGATCCGCAAGGGCTGGCGATCAGCCCGAAGCGCGTCACGGTCTCGACATCGGGAATCGTGCCGCGGATCTACGATTTCGCGCAGGAGTCGATCCGCCCCAGACTGGCCATCTCGCTCTCGGGCACCACCGATGAACAGCGGGGCGCGCTGATGCCGATCAACCGGAAATACCCATTGGCGATGTTGATCCAGGCGTGTCGGGACTACCCGCTGCAGGATCGCGAGCGATTGACCTTCGAGTACGTCCTGCTCGAAGGGGTCAACGACAGCGACGCCGACGCGAGGCGGCTGGTCGGACTGCTCCAGGGGATCCGGGCGAAGGTCAACCTGATTCCGCACAATCCGGCTCCAGAACTGCCGTACCGGGCCTCGCCGATGGAGCGGACCCTGGCGTTTCAGCAGATCCTGGTCGACCGAGGACTCCCGGCCTTCCTCCGCCGACCCAGGGGACAGGAGATCTCCGCCGCTTGTGGCCAGCTTGCCGCCCGACAGGAAGCCGGCGCCGGAGCCGCTCCCCCGGAGGGCCTCAGCGGATGAGAGAGCCAGGCAGGAATGAACTCGGATCCGTCACCGATTTCCTGGTCATCGGGAGTGGGGTCGCTGGTCTGCGAGCGGCGATCGCCCTGGCCGAAGCCGGCCAGGTGACGGTTCTGACCAAGGACCGGCTCGATGAATCGAACACGGAGTATGCGCAGGGGGGAGTCGCGGTCGCCCTCTCGGACGACGACGAGATCGATCTCCACGTCGAGGACACCCTCGGAGCAGGGGCCGGGCTCTGTGAGGAGCGGGCGGTTCGAGTCCTGGTCGAGGAGGGGCCGCGGTACATCCGCCAGTTGATCGAGTGGGGCGCCCAGTTCGACCGCGAGGATGGAGCGCTCGCCTTCACGCAGGAGGCGGCCCACTCACGACGACGCATCCTCCACGCGCGCGGCGATTCGACCGGGAGCGAGATCGTTCGGGCCCTCCTCGCTCGCGCCAGGACCTACGAGTCGATCACTTTTGTCCCGCACGGCGCGACGCTCGGGCTGCTGGTCACAGAGGGGCGCTGCGCGGGAGTCCAGCTGATCGATCCCCAGGAGCATCTTCTGCGCGAGATGCGGGCCCGCGCGGTGGTCCTGGCCACCGGGGGAGCCGGGCAGATCTACTCCCAAACGACCAATCCGGAGATCGCCACGGGCGACGGCATCGCGATGGCCTACGCCGCCGGCGCGGAGGTCAGCGATCTTGAGTTCGTGCAGTTCCACCCGACGGCGCTGGCCGCTCCGGGGGCCCCCCGTTTTCTCCTCTCCGAAGCACTGCGCGGGGAGGGTGGCACCCTGCGCAACGAGGACGGGGAACGATTAATGGAGCGCTACGATCCGCGCTTGGAGCTGGCGCCGCGCGACGTGGTCTCCCGATCGATCTGGGCTGAGATGCGGCGTACCGGCCGGCAGTGGGTCTACCTCGACCTGACGCACCTCGACGCGGACTTCGTGCGGGGGCGCTTCCCGAAGATCCATTTGACGTGCCTGCGCTACGGGCTCGATATGACGCGGGTCCCGATCCCGGTCAGCCCGGCGGCCCACTACCTGATGGGGGGAATTCGTACCGACGTCCTCGGACGGACGACCCTGCCGGGACTCTACGCCGCCGGAGAGGCGACCTGCACGGGCGTGCACGGGGCCAACCGGCTGGCCAGCAACTCGCTGCTCGAGGGGCTCGTCTTTGGAGCGCGGGCGGGAGAGACGGCCCGGGAAGAAGTGCCCCGGCGGAGCGACGCAGCGCAGATCGCCTCCCCTCCCATCGATATGGCGCCGGGAGACTGGCTCGTCGATCCGCGAATCCGCTACCGGGTTCAGGAGACGATGTGGAGCAAGGTGGGATTGATCCGGACCGGAGAACACCTCGCCGAGGCGATTGCCGAAATCGCTCGCCTGGCCGACGAAGCCCCGAACAATCGCACCCGCCATTTTGTCACTCTCGCTCACCTCATCGCCACCGCCGCGCTCTGGCGGGACGAGAGCCGTGGGGGCCACTACCGAGCCGACCATCCGGAACGTGACGACCGTCACTGGCGGGTCCACTCCAGCCAACGAATCGGACAGCCGATCCGAGCCCTGGCGCAGATCGAATTCTAAGAAGATCGACCCAACGTCAATGACCGCCCGGAATATATTTCGCGGTGGCCAGGAAGTGGGGGCCGAGGTCCGGCAGGTGTGCCTGGAGAAAGGCGTGGACCTCGCGGGGAGTCGTTAACGTCAGCAGCTCCTTGACGATTCGACGGGCCTCTTCCAGCCGGATCGCGCGCACCAGCCGCCGGATGGCGGGGATGGCGCTCGGCGTCATGCTCAGATCGGTCAATCCCAATCCCAACAGAACAACGACCTGCGCGGGATTGGAGGCCATCTCGCCGCAGACATTGATCGGAGTCTGCAGCCGCTGCGCCGCTTCGGCGACCGACTGGATCGCGCGCAGGACCGCGGGATGGAGGGGATCGAAGAGGGCATTGACATTCTCGTTGCCCCGGTCGACGGCCAGC
>JBEIJP010000272.1:0-4848 GCA_040380245.1 Acidobacteriota bacterium
AAAATGGACCCGTTTCGGCGCATCCCCGGGGGCCAGCTGATTGAGCTTCTCCGCCAGCGCGGGCAATTGCGGGTAGTAAAAATCGGCGGCACAGATATGCAGAAACTCTGCCGCCTGCCGCTGAATCGCTTCGACCACCCGCGGATGGGCATGGCCGGTCGAACAGACCGCCACCCCGGCGTTGAGGTCGAGAAAGAGGTTGCCATCCGGATCCTCGACCATGGCGCCGGATCCTCGCTGCATGACAAACGGATACGCCCGGGTATAGGACGGGGAGACGTACCGGTGATCCTGCTCGATGACCGCCTGTGATCGTGGCCCTGGCAGGGGCGTCCGAAGAACGGGTAACTTTGCACTCTTGCCTTCAATCGGTGTCGACATCGCTCAACTCTCCTTCCGATGTCCTCCCCAGTTCGATCTGCGCTTGCCGCCGGATGGCGGCACGGGGATCGCGTGAGGGAAAGACCACTCTCTTCAATTGATCGTTGGATAGCCCCCCCCGGTTCTTGGGAAGCATGGGGGAAGCTGCGGGAAGCAGGGGGAAGGAAGACGAAGGGTTAATCGCCGAAGAGGTCTTCGCGAATCGAGGTGGGAAGAAACCAGTTGGAAGCAAAAGATGACAGGCGCATCGCAGATCTTCTCTAAAACGACAGGATCCAAAAACGACAGGATCCAGAAGCGACAGGATCCAGAAGCGACGGTGCCCAGAATCTACGGGTCGGGAAACGACCCGGAAATATCAGCCGGACAAGCGCCAGGGATCCCGGTCGGCTACCGTTTGCGCCAACGCACTCCGTCCCGCGTATCCTCGAGGAGGATGCCCTGGGCCAGCAGGTGGTCCCGGATCTCGTCGGAGCGGGCGAAGTTGCGCGCCTGGCGAGCCGCCTGCCGCTCATCGATCATGGCCTGAATCTCACTGTCGAGCAACTCCGACGTCACATCTCCAAAGATATGGAAGACCGAATCGAAGCGGGCCACTTGCGCCAGCAGCGCCTGCTGATCTTTCTCTGTCACGGAAGCACGGGTCAAATATCCATTGGTCTCCCGCACGAAGTCGTGGATGGCGGCCAGGGCCTCGGCTGTATTGAGGTCATCATTCATGGCCGCCTCGAACCTGATCCGAGCACGATCGACCAGCTCTGGGACCAGGGACGTCCCACTCTCGACGGAGCCCGTCTCCACTTCTGTCAGCCGACGCCGAAACTCATTCAAGCGGGTGACGGTGCTTCGCGCCCCCTCCAGCCCCTCCAGGGTAAAGTTGAGCTGCTTGTGATGTGGGGCCGAGAGAAGAAGATAGCGGATCGCCCGCGGGGGGTACCCCTTCGCCACCAGGTCGCGGAAGGTATAGAAGTTTCCCTTCGACTTCGCCATCTTCTCGCCATTGACCATCAGAAATTCAGCGTGGACCCAGTAGCGAACAAAGGGCTGGCCCGTCGCTCCCTCTGACTGGGCAATCTCGTTCTCATGGTGAGGGAAGACGAGATCGATGCCTCCAAGGTGAAGATCGAAGCTCTCGCCGAGCGCTTTCATCGACATCGCGGAGCATTCGATATGCCACCCTGGACGGCCCTCCCCGAGAGGGGTCTGCCAGGAAGGCTCCCCGGGGCGCGCCGCTTTCCAGAGCACGAAATCACGCGCGTCCTCCTTGGTATACTCGTCCGCGTCGACCCGCTCACTGGCGCCCGCCTGATTCCCTTCCAGGTTGATCCCGGACAATTTGCCGTAGCTGGAGAACGTCGCAATGCGATAGTAGGTCGATCCCTCCGCCTGGTAGGTGTGCCCGCGCGCCGTCAGCCGATCGATCAGGGCGACCATCTCCGGGATATGGTCGGTCGCCCGCAAGACCTCCTCAGGGCGCTCCGCCCCCAGGGCGTCAAAATCTTCGAAGAAGTAGGTGAGAAAGCGGTCGGTGTAGCCGCGCAGCGTCTCGTTCTGCTCCACGGAGCGCTGGATGATCTTGTCGTCGACGTCCGTGATGTTCATCACGTGGTGCAACTCGTAGCCGAGATATTTCAAATAGCGCCGGAGCAGATCGGAAAAGAGAAATGTCCGGAAGTTGCCAATGTGGGCATAGTCGTAGATGGTCGGCCCACAGACGTACATTCTGACACGTGGCGGGTCGAGGGGTTGAAATGGTTCGAGTCGCTTGGTCAGGGTATTGTATAGATTGAGCATGTGGTTATCCGTATTGTCCGTGCGGACTGGTCAAGCACCGTAGTGTAGAAAGCTGTCTCCACCTTGTCAAATCATCCCCCATCCATCATCCGTTCCACTGGCGGCACCCTCAGAATTCCCCCCGGCGATGAGTGTGACGATTGCCCTGTCCCGCCTACGCACACACGGGAAGGGGAGCCTCCCAGCGGCTCCCCTTCCCGTCAATACAGGCGATGATCGACCGTTCCCGCTCACGCGAGGGCGATGTCGAACTGTTCCTGATGAACTGTCGGATCGCTCTTGATGGTCACGACTCCGCCGAGATAGGCCTCGACCTCGACCAGGATGTCGCGCTCCGAGCTCCGCAGGGCCTTGGCAACCTCGGGATTGACGCGCAGGATCACCTCGTTATGGCTGTCGACGCTCTTGGAGACGCGCCGTGCCTCAGCAAGAATCTCGTAGCAGATCGTCTGGGCACTCTTGACCATTCCTGCCCCGCCACAGTACGAACAGGGTGTGCAGAGGGTCCGCTCGAGCGACTGCTTGACCCGCTTCCGCGTAATCGCCACCAGCCCAAAATCGTTGAACTGCAGGATTTTGGACGGCGAGCGATCACTCCGCAACTCCAGTTCGAGCGCCTGCATCACCTTCTGACGATTGCGCCGTTCCTCCATGTCGATGAAGTCGAGAACGATGATCCCGCCCAGGTCACGCAGCCGAATCTGTCGCACGATCTCCTTCGCCGCTTCGAGGTTGGTCTTGACGATCGTGTCTTCCAGTCGGTTGGAACGCCCGACAAACTTCCCGGTGTTGACGTCGATCGCCACCAGCGCTTCTGTCTGGTTGATGACGATGTAGCCGCCCGACTTGAGCCAGACACGCGGCTTGACCGCCTTGTCGATCTCCCCCTGAATGCCGTAGTGGTCGAGGATCGGAGTCTCCCGCGTATAGAGCTTGACCCGATTGACGAGCCGCGGGGCGAATCGATTGACGAAATCGACGATGCGCTCATACTCGAACTCGTTGTCGACCCGGATAGCGGTAAAATCGGTCGAGAGTTGATCGCGCAGAATTCGCTGCACGAGGTCCAGATCCCGGTGCACGATCGAGGCGGCCTTGACGCGCTCGGAACGGCGTCGGATGTCCGTCCAGGTCCGAACGAGATATTGCATATCCTCGCGCAGATCTTCCAGGCTGCAACCGTGGGCGGCGGTGCGAACGATGAAGCCTCCGGAAGCCCCCGTCTCGGCGCGCAGCTGGTGCAGGGTCCGCTTGAGTCGCTGCCGCTCCTCGTCGGTCCCGATCTTGCGGGAGACGCCGATATGCTCCACCGTGGGCATATAGACGATATACCGGCCGGGAAGGGCGACGTGGGAAGTGATCCGAGCGCCTTTCTGGCCGATCGGCTCCTTGGCGATCTGGACAATGATCTCCTGCCCCTCACGCAACAGGTCCGAGATCACTGGGCGCTGATACCGGTCGGGCCGTGGGCTGATGGGCGGGGGCAACGGGCTGGGAGAAGCCGCGACGGGTTGGGCTGGCTCTCCCTCCGACTCATCGTCCGTCTGTGCCTCCTCACCTCCTCCGGATCCATCCCCCGTGCGGGGCCGATAGGGGCGGCGGCGGCCACGCCCCCCACGACGCGTCGCCAGTTCCGAGCGGCTTGGCTTCTCCTCCAATTCCGCCTCCCCATCGGCGAGTGGTTCCTCGGCGGCCGACCCGGCACTCTCCGCCACGGCGTCCTGAGGAGTCGCTTCCTCTGGCTCGGATGTCGACGTCGCGTTGCCGGCAACTGCTTCCACCTCATCGACGACCCGCTCGAGAACTTCCCCCTCCTCCATGGAGGACTGCCAGGATCCGACCTTGATCTCAGGAGTCGGCTCCACCTCGACGAGGGAGACACGACGCTCTTCCTGATGAATCCGATGGCTGATGCGATCCTGCATCAAGGCGTCCTTGAGCATCTCGCCTTCCACCCCACCGGCGTCTTCATCCACGACCCGTTCAAGTGGCTCGTGGTGGGCGATCACCATTGGGGTCAGCGTCCCGACGCGGATCCCGACCGGAGGCTCGGCCGCCGGGCCTTTGCGATCCCGGGATCGATCCCCCCGCTTCTCCGGGCGGGTCGGAGGCTCTTCTGGCGTCACAGCCTCGACCCCTTCCTCCCGCTCGGCGCCTTCGACGGACTCAACGATCTCCTCCCCGGAAGGCCCCTCGGAGGAGCGCCGACGACGCGGACGACGGCGACGGCGACCGCTGTACTCCTCATCTCCCTCCCGCGGCGTCTCAACGGGAGCACTCTCCGCCTCAACCGCCTCCACGATCTCCTCCGGCTCCGGCGCCGGCGCCGGCTGGGCAGGCGCGTCCTCCCGATAAGTCAGCCGCCGTTGTCGACGCTGACGCGAGGATGCCGGTCGAGCTGGCGCTGAACTGGGGAGGGGAACGTCTTCCACCGATTCATCATCCGGCAGCATCTCCACCGCCGGCTCTTCCGCCAGCTCCTCGATGTGGCTCAGCGCGGCCATTTGAAGGTCGACCTCTTTCTCCTCCTCTGCGTCGGCCGAATCCGCCACGGGCGCTGCGGCAAACGGCTCCGGTCGCCCGCCTTCTCTGGAAAACCGGGGACGTTCCGGCCTTGCCGGACGGCTCACCTCGCGACGATCCTCTCCGCCTCCCTCGTCCATCTCCTCCTCA
>JBEIJP010000273.1:0-4844 GCA_040380245.1 Acidobacteriota bacterium
ATACCCATAGGTGAAGGCCGGATGGGAGAGTTGATAGAAAAAGAGCAGAACGTTGCCAAGAAGCATCATCCAGGTGATCACGGGAAGACTCTGGCGATCCCGGTTGTCATCACCGATCGGAAAGAGCATGCCCTACCTTCCTCCCCATTTCAGCTTGGTTCGCAGGACGTGGAAGTAGTTGTGATTGGTTGGGCTGACCAGCCGAAAGGTCCTGGCGCTGCGCTCGATGCTGACCCGGTCGTTCGATTGGAGTTCGATGACCTGCTGACCATCGATGGTCATCAGGAGCTGATCCTTGACCCCCGGAAAGACGAGCTCGATTCGACTGGCTCCGGGAAGAACTACCGGCCGATTGGTCAACATGTGCGGACAGATCGGTGTCAGCAGAATGGCCGGCACCGCCGGGTGGACGATCGGGCCTCCTGCCGAGAGCGAGTAGGCCGTCGATCCCGTCGCCGTCGCGACGATCATCCCATCGGCCCGAAAGGTGGTCACCATCGAGCCCTCGATGAAGCAATCGAACTTGGTGATCCGGGCGGGCGCGCCATTGATCGCCGCTTCATTGAGCGCGGTATGCGACGCGATCCTTTCTCCTTCCCGGTAGAGCCCGATGTCGATCATCATCCGATGGTCGATCGAGTAGGCGCCTGATCGCAGCAGTTCGAGCGTCGGAAAGAGCTCGGCGAGCGCGTATTCGGTCAAATAGCCCAACCAGCCGAAGTTGACGCCGAGGACAGGAATTGGATGATCACCGACCAGGCGCGCGGCGGCGAGCATCGTCCCATCGCCTCCGAGCACGACCAGGAGGTCGACCGGGTCGACCAGCCGACCGTCGACCTCGGCCAGCAAAGGGCATCCGATTCGCTCGGCCAGATCCCCGCAGGCGAGCAACTCGATCTCGTGGGACTGGCACCATGCGAGAAGGTCTGCGCCCACCTGCAAGGCTTCCGGCTTGCGCGGGCCGACCAGGACCCCCATTCGCTTGTGTGGAAATGCCGTCAAGCACCCTTCCTTTACCCGATGGCCAAGTCCCAATCCCGCCCGATCAGGGGAGGGTTCGCAGCACGGCGAGCATCGCGTCGTGGATCGCCCCGTTGGAGCAGAGGAGGCTCCCGGAGAAGTTGTCGTAAGGGGCGCCGTCCATCTGCGTGACGGTTCCGCCAGCCTCTTCGATGAGGATCCAGCCGGCGGCCGTATCCCAGGGATGAAGACCGCGTTCCCAGAACCCATCCATCCGCCCACTGGCGACACAGGCCATATCGATCGACGCCGATCCCAGCCGTCGCACCCCCTGAGTGTGGGAGAGAAAGGCGCGCCACGCGGGAAGGTAGTCCTCCATCCGTTCCCGGACATCGTAGGGAAAGCCGGAGACGACCAGCGACTTCTCCAGCTGGTCGATCCGCGAGACCCGCAGCGGCCGCTCGTTGCACCAGGCGCCCTGGCCGCGCTCAGCGGCAAAGAGCTCATCCCGCGATGGGTCATAGATCACCCCGACGTGGGGACGACCTCCCTGCTCGACCCCGATCGAGACGGCGTAGCAGGGAAACCCGTGCGAGAAGTTGGTGGTCCCATCGAGCGGATCGATGATCCAGGTATACTCTCCTGAGGAGTGGGCCGCCCTCTCTCCGCCCGACTCCTCGGCCAGTATGGAATGGCTCGGGAAGTGCTCGCGGATGAGCGTGGTGATATGGGCTTCGCTGGCCAGGTCCGCCTCGGTGACGAGGTCGATCCGCCCTTTCGACGAGATCTGGAATCCCCGGGCCGCATAGTCCTGCAAGATGGCGCCGGCCTCCCGGGCCGCACGGATCGCCAGGTCAAGAATTGTCATCGGAATCGCTTCTCCCACTAACCAAGACAGAGGAACGGAAGAGTCCAGCGAACTGGGGTCTGAACCCATCGGGTGAGCGGTCCCCCCCTTCCGTCGGAGAACTATAAGTTTGCCTCGCCCGGAGGTCAATGCTATCTTCTGGATCGATCTCCAGCGAGCGATCTGCGGGATGCGGTGCAGCGTCAATCCCTAGAGCGAGATGTCGGGCAGTCGAGAGAGCGATGACGAGAGAGCGGCAGACCAGACCACGGCCCAACCCACCAGAAATGATCGAGGACGAGGCCCTCTATCGACTCCTCGACCTGGCGCCTCACCCGTTGAGCGCACGCAAAGTTCAGGCGCAGTGGCCAGGCACCTCACGGCCTTCCCTAGAACGGGTCGAGGAGCTGCTCCACTGGCAGGTCGCCGCCGGAAAGACCTATCGCTACGCGTCCCCCGGCGCCGCCGATCCACCACGCTACTGGACGCGGGACCCGCAGGAGTTGACGCGGCTGGTCGTGACCGAACTGCTCGCCGCTCGCTGGATGACGCTGCCAGAGTTGAAGCGTCGCCTGCGAGGACCGCTGCGCGGTGTTCCGGCACGCCTTCAACAGGAGGTGATCCGTCAGCTCCAGCGCGAGGGGCGACTTCACCAGTGGCCCCCCCTGCTCGGGACCCGGTCGCCGCTCTACAGTTGCCTGACGCCGCGTCCGGAGCCGTACTTGAGAGACGCGCTGGCCCGGATCGCCGGGAAGCTGGCCCTCCCGTACGCGCAGGTCGAACAGGCCGCCCTCGGGATGATGACCAGCCCGGCCACGGCGGCCAGCCCCTCCTCCGCTGAGACGTCCCCCCTGCTCTCTCCTCTCCCGGCAGCCTCTTCACCGACCATTCCCGTCAAGCAGGCCCAGCTGCTCGAACGTATGGTCCAGGTCAAGCTGGCGACCCTCGCCGAGGGCACTCCGCTCCTCTTTTTCGACCTGTGGGAGTCCCTGTCCGGACAAGGGTGGGAGAAACCGCTCTTCGACCAGGTGATCCTCGATCTGGGGCGCCAGGACCGGTTCCGACTTTTACTTGAAGAGAGACCGACCCACCTCGCGCTGGATCAGCGCCAGGCGCTGGTGGTCGATCCGGAGGGCAACCTCTACCGGGGAATTCACCGGCGCTGATCGAGGGCTACCCCCGCGTCGCGTCCGACGAATTGCCGCCTACCAGCAACGCCGCGAGAAGGGGAATCAGGATCTCGTGGTGCCCCGTCAGACTGTACCCCTTCCCTGCCCCGTGGGCCACCGGTCGGCGTACGACATTGGTGAGTGGCCGATAGTGTTGGAGGAAATCGAAGTTGGCGGTCGTGAAGTTGTGGAGCGAATGGCCCAGGTTGCGGACCACCGTCACGGCTTTGAGAAAGATCTCTGGCAGGGTGACGGCCGATCCGAGGTTGAGGTAGACGCCCCCATCGTCGAGATCCTCCACCAGCGCGGTGAAGAGTCGAAAGTCGCGGTGCGTCGCCGCGCCGAGAGCCGCGCCATCTGCCTGCGGATGGAGGTGGATGATGTCGGCGCCGATCGTCAAGTGGGCCGTCACCGGAATGCGTAAGCGGTAGGCCTCGTGCAGAAACGACATCGCCGCGAAGGGGGGTTCCCGCTCCACCAGCCAACGCCCGACGGACTCGCCGACGCCACAGTCGTCCTGCCCTCCCTGGGCGATGGCCTCGTTGAGCCAGCGGCCCGTCTCATCGGCCATACCAAAATCCCCTGTGCCGAGGACCGAGTCGACATCTTCCGATGTCCAGCCGCAGAGCGCGATCTCGAAATCATGAATGACGCCGGAGCCATTGGTCGCGATCGCGCTGACGTAGCCCCGCCGCATCAGATCGATGAGGAGCGGCGCCAGCCCCGTCTTGATGACATGGCCGCCGATGCCCCACACAATCGCCCGGTTTCGGGACCGGGCCGCTTCGATCGAGGCGGCGACGGCGCGTAAGGAGTCCGCCGCCAGCAGATGGGGCAGGGAGTCGAGCCAGCGGCGCATCTGCCGCGCGTCCTCCTCCGCGAGCGGCCGCGCAAAGTCCTCGACGGTCACCTTGCTTGGACGGGAGGCGAGCGGGTACGTCCGTAATCCCGCGAGATCGACGGGTTGTCGAGGATAGATCGACATCAGTTCCCTTCCCTTCTGTTCTTTTCTTCCCACTTCTCACTTGTCGCGGTCGGGCATGGAGAATCAATCGGCGGGGCAGAGATCATCCTCGATCAGTTGGCAGAGAATGTGTTCGATCATCAGATGGACCTCCTGGATCCGGGGAGTCTCCTCGTGCGGCACGATCAGGGCGTGATCCACCTCGGAGGCGACGCGGCCGCCGCCTGCCCCAAGCAGTCCGATGGTGGCGACACCGATCGACCGGGCAGCCCGGGCCGCTTCGAGAATGTTCGGAGAGTTGCCGCTGGTCGAGATGAGCAGGGCGATGTCGCCGGGTCGGCCGATGGCCTCCAGCTGCCGGGCGAAGACGAAATCGAATGATCGATCGTTGCTGATCGCGGTCAGAAGCGAAGTATCGGTCGTCAACGCCAACGCCGGGAGGGCGCGACGCTCGCGGCCCATCCGAAAGGCCAGCTCCGCGGCCATGTGTTGCGCGTCGGCAGCCGACCCGCCATTCCCGCAGATGAGCAGCTTGCCCCCCTGCCGCATCGCTTCGATGATCCGCTCGGCCGCGGCGATCACCGCCGGGGTCTCCGTTGCCCAGAACCTCGCCCTGGCCTCGCGGCTCTCTTCGACCATCCGCTCGATCTTTGTCGCTCGACTCTCGTTCATCCGGCTGACTTTCCCCCACTCCCGCCTTCGGCGGCCCACACCGTCCGACCCATTCCCACGCACACGGACGTGGACTCCGCTCTTCCGTCCCGATCAGGCCCGAAAAGAGAGAAAAGAATATCACAGTATCTCGCTGGCGCTGCGATCGGAACCTGGCCGTTGTCCCGTATGCGAAAAAGGGAGCCCGCGCCGGAAACGGGCAATGGTACAATCGCCGCATCTTTTCCGGACG